>CADEEU010000134.1 GCA_902826385.1 uncultured Acidobacteriota bacterium
TGTATAGGCCCGTCGCGCAACTACGGGCGTTATCGACATGATGTCCGTGTAACGCGACCCGATCAGACGAGACTGATCGTATCGGGACGGCAATACGCCAAAGACCGTCGTCGGATCGCATCTAAAGCCGAGATCAGGTGCGGCCGGGACGAGCGAACCGCACCACGTTGCATCGGCCGGTGTCAGGTTGCTCACGTTGTTAAAGGTGAGGTAAGCGCTGGTCGCTCCCTGCGAATACGCCGTGATGTTGTCTGGCGACACCGTGACCTGAGCTGACATAACAGCCGAAAATACCAGGATGAGAAAAATTATGATTGCCGATCTTTGTCGCATATTGCTCCTAAAAAAAGTTGAACGTCATACCCGCAGTCATGATCTTCGTACGGGTTCGCTGGTTCGAAATTTCGACAAGGTTGTTTTGCCGCGTGTAAGCGTCGGCAAATCGGGCAAACGCCTGCATGCCGAATTTTCTGAAACGGCTTTTTTCAATGCTGAAATTGTATGCAAACTGTCCGCTGTAATTTACATTTCGCGCAAGGTTGGTCTTTGCGGCGTCACCCGCCAGCGTTTGTGCCAGTTCGCCGGTAAAAGTCGCGTTTTTGAACGGTTTCCAGGTCGTCCCGAAGTTCAGCGTTTTCGTGCGGTTTACCTGATTTAGTTCGAAGTTGCGCTGACTGTCGAAAGTGAAGCCCGTTGTGAACGATATCGATTCAAGCGGATTAAGGCCGAAGCTGACGCCGTGTACCCAACCGAGCTGGTCTTTATTCTCGTTATCGGTTTGCCGGTTGTCGGCGAACGACCGGTTATACGTATAACCGAAGTTGAATTTTGGAAACTGCCATGCAGAGCTAAAGTTCTGGTTCGTATTTACAAGATTTGGAATGGTAGAAAGGCTGATTTCGAACCCGCCGTTCACGGGAATTGCATCACCCCGATTATTTGTTCGGTCTATGCTGTACCCGAGCCTTGGCAGAAAAGGCGAAGGTTTTTCCGATTGCCCGATCAGTGCCGACAGCGGCGTGGTAAGCGAGAACCTGTACGAACGCGTGAGAAGCTTGAGGATCGAAGGCACGTTGCGAAGATTGTCGTTAGCTCGTGCGTGACCTGCCTGAAAGGAAATCTCGCCGATCGATCCATCGACCGAAAAGTCCTGCGAAGATTTATCCGCCGACGGAGAAGCACCGAGGCTTCGGTAGAGCGGTTCGACGTACTCCAGCCTAAAGCCGGCGGTCAGGTTGAGGCTCTTGTTTTTCGTCAGCTTCAGGTCTTTGATAATCTGGTTCGTGGAATCGATGTAGTAGGCCGAACGCATCGAGGCCGGCAGCGGAACGGCATTTCCGTCGGGATCGAGCGTCGTGTCTCTTGGATTGAAAAAGCGGCTGAGTGCGTAGCCCGTTTCGACCTTAAAGCGTTCCGTCTTGTCGCTGGTGATAAAGCGAAAACCTATTCCGCGGCTTTGCTCGGCATCGACGACACGACGTTCGCCCACACTGTTCAACGCCTGCAGATAGCCGTTAAATCCGGTGATTTCGAGCCGCATTGCGTTCTGTCTTTTCGGGAAGAATTCAGTGCCGAACGTCGCTCCCTGCACTTGATGGCGAACTTTTGCTACTCCCAAAAAGTTTCCGATCCCGAGCACGCTTGTCCCGTTGACGATTCCGCCCGAGATATCGAAACGCTTGTTGATCGGAATGCTTACGCTCAGCCCCCGGCTCGAAAAGCTGTTGACCACGTGTCGGTTGTTGCCGAAACTCGTATGGCCAAGCGAAAATTTTGCGTTTCCAAGTTTAAAGTTTGTCAGATAGCTGGAAAGATCGATGTCCGGAGCTTCCCTCCCCAAAGTGCCAAACTGCAGAGTTCTCTCCTTAAAGGTCGAGCCCGCGAAATCGAAATTGGAATCGGTTGTGATGTTTCCTACCTTTCCTTCCGTTTTGATCGATCCGGTTATGTTGAGATCATTAAAGGTAGCTCTTTTCTCAGGCCGCGCATCGACCGGAAAATTAGATTGAAAAGGCTGCGCTTCCATCGAAATGGCGAACGACGGCAGAAACTTGAAAAACGAATCTGCTTTTTTATCTTCCGTCGAAGTTATAGAATCAGCGGCTGTTGAAGTTTCCGCCGGTTTTTCCGTCGACTCGGCCGCTGAGACCGTTTTGCCCGTTTCCGGCTGTTGTTGCGAGGTGTCTGACTGAGATGTCGGTTCCGTAGCGGGAGCTTTAGTCTTGGACTCTTGAACGGCCAGTTGAAAACGACCCAGCTCGGACCAACTGCTTTTTAGGTCGATGAGGTAGACAGTTAGGGATGAGCTTCCGGCGGGAAGCGGAAGTGATTTTGCGTCGTAAACAAAATCTGTTCCCAGTTGCCGGAAAAGGACTGAAACATCAGTTTGCCCGATAGTCACGGCTATCCGTTCAGTAGTTGACAGTTTTCGGCTCAGCGTGAAACCAATGTCGCTGTCGGCGGTAACCGGCGAATCAACGGTGAATTTCGGGGTTACTTTTAGAGTGTCGTTAGAATCTTTGGCTTTTGTCATCGAGCACGGCCATATCCATGCCGAACACAACGCCGCGATGACGGTGACGACAAGCTTTGTTTTGACTCTTTCATTTCCTTTCATGACTTCACCTCTTGGTATAGTCACCGGGCGGTGCTTACGCGCATCGACTCATTGTTAAGAACTCCCCGCCATCGTTTGTGTGAGGATCAATTAGTGATGTGAGACAAATTTCAACGGCACCAGCGTCAGAGATTCTGAAATGCAGTTCGCCATTTTCGACTCGACGATTTATGTGGCTTACGGTTTTGAGATCCAGTCTTGCGGCGATGAAGGGAGTTACGAATGGAACGCCCGGACCGCAGTGTCCGCATCTTGCCGTGGCCGCCACCGGCAATTCGTTTCCGTAGATAAACTCCCGTGCTATCCCAAATGCGATTGCGATGTTTTGTTCTCTGGTCATGGCTCTTATCTATTTGGTAACAAAGGAGCACCGAATGCTCGGTGCTCCTTTGTTCTTGTTGTTAAGAAACAGTCGACGAACCGCCGCCGCACTTGTTGCTGTCGAAGAGATTGTCGAGATTCTCGGCCGTGAGTTTCAACCGGGCAGCCTCTGCTGCCGCGACACCAACGCCAAGCAGGATGCATTTGATCCGGACCTTTCTGGCTGATGTAAAGGCGTAATTGGTTGAGACGGATGCGTTCGTAAAGAAAACTTCACCGCCGAAATTGCTGGCCCTTCGCGAATCGTTGATAGTGGTATCAACGTCTTGTCCCAAAGAGCTGATCGCGGCCTCCGCCTCGGTGAATGCTCGTCTTGCACCGCCCAGCTTCTGGATAAACGATTTGATTTTCGCGTTCGTGATCGAATCCAGAAACTCAGCATCAAACTCATCGTTCCATCGATTCGCATTTTTGAGCTTTTGGGTAAAACCGCGCAGGCTTCCACTGAAGTTGCTAGCGCCATCCTTTACTTTGCGACCGAAATCCTGGAGCTTTTTCCGGTCCGCTGCCGAGGCAGATGGATTTTGCTCGACCGATTCGGCTTGTTTGACGAAGTTGAGTAAGTCCTGCGTCACCAGAGCGACATTTCTAAGCTCGGTTTCGGTTCCCGTCGTCTTTGGATCGAAACGGCGTTGTGCATCTGCGTCAGTAGCAGCGAAAAGCATGGCAAACCCAAAAAGTGCCGCTGAAAATGCCGTAGCGAAATAGGCTCGGATATCAGTTATCTTGTTGTTCATCTTGGTTCTCCTCTAATTTCTTCTTAATTCTTTTGGTTTTATGGGAGCGCGGGCGGTTGCTGTTTTTCGTCCGCGCTCTCCCGTGGCGTACTCTTTTTTTAGGAAGTTTTCAGCGTGTACTTAAACTTCTTGAGAGCGCCGCCGAAACTGTGAATGTCGATGCGCACGATTTTTCCTTTTGTTCCGCTTACAGTCGTCTGCTGCGGTCCAGTCTGGTTGTTTTCTTCGAACCGGATCGTCCCGACTCGCGTTGTCGTGCCGTTCTCGTCAACCGTACAGATCTTTACCAGGGCTCCGTTGCCTCCGTCCAGCTTATTTAGATCGATGGTCAATGAGTCTTTATCGAGCGGTGCGAGGGTTTGGAAACCGCGATTCGCTCCGGCGACCAAGTTTCCGTTTTGAGATTGGCCGACTAGAAGAATTCGTTCGCCGAAACCATAGCGGTTGTCTTTGCTCAGTGCATTTAAGGCTGGAATTACTTTGTTGTAGATATTGGATATGAAGCAGCGTTTTTTTGGATCTTCGCCCGCAGCAAGCTGCTTCTTGCATTCGGCGTCAAAGTCCTGGAAGGCCTTCTTGATCCCGGGCACGTTGTCCGATTCACAGTCTGCACAGGCAGCCGACTGTTCAAGTGACGGAATGAATCCGAAACCGAGAGCGATGGCAAAAGCCAGACCGAAAATAGATGTAATTGCGAACTTTTTCATTTTGTTAGTCTCCTTAGTTTTTATGGTTGTTTTTGGAAATTACGGCTGTAACTTTGGCACTCATGTTTTTTATAAATGCCGGCGGTCGGCGGCCGATGGTTTTAACGCTTGGAACTTCGACCTTGGCCGAGAGAGCATGTTTCTCAACAACTCGCCGCTCGGTGACCGCCGTCCCGTCCGCGTAAGTAACAGAAAGAACGAGATTGAACGAAGCGATTTTTTCTTGCTTTAGTGGATCTATCCGCCAACTTACCTCGATTAGCGATTTAAGTTCGTCGCGGTCGGAAAGCCCCAGGTCCCGTACCTCAATTACCTCAACCGGGAAATCGATCACCGGATTGGCAATCGCCGATTTTTGATTTACGGTAAGGAGCAAGCCTATTAGATTCAGTACAAAAAAAAGTTTTCGCATCGTGTTCTCTCCTGGCATTTGGCCGAATCGTTTGTCGGCCGTAGTTCCGTTATCGAACACGCTGAGTTTCTCGCGAATGCAAATCGGGCGGCGTGTGATTTTAGGAATTCCGAAAATGCCACGCTGGATTTGGCGGAACTGACTACACTTCTTAAGTATGACGACGCAGGAAAATTACAAGGATGAATGGCTTGACCGGGCGTTCCGGCTGGCTTTTTTCCTGCATGGTGAACGCGAAACTGCAAAAAAGATCGCGCTTGCCGCAATGAATAAGCTGGAAACCGCGTCGACCGCCCAGTTCAAACGGCTGTACTACACGCCGACCGGACGTTCAACTTCGAAGGCCGTGCGGAGCCGAGTTTCGCTTGGCGACCTTCAGCTTTTACAGCGTCTTGTGCTGGTGGAATCAGAGGTTTACGAACGCCGGAGAGAAGAGGAAGGAAATGTCTGCGAGCGGTCGTTACTTACGTTTTTTATTAAGCATCTCGTCCGTATCTCATTAAAGAGAAATTCGTTCTACGTAACGCTGGCCATTGCCCGGATCCTTCATAACTATCCGACCGCGGATGCGATGGAGATTTACAACGTTGTCGTTCAGGACCCGGAAAGAGTTCATGACGATTACTATTACCGCTCGCGAAAAGGCGTGTTGATGAAGGAGTTGAAGGCCCGGTTCGGAGATCTGCTGGAAGTCGTCAAGGCAAATCGGGGCGAAGAGCGGTTCAGCAGCAGCACCACCAACGGACGCGAACTTGTCGAAACGGCGAACAAATGTCTCGTTACGCTTACGCCATGGAACAGCTCGTGCGCTATACCCGAAAAATTCGATCCGTTCACCGACCTCATTAAGTCTTTCCATTTCGACAAGAACGATCCTGACGAAGAGCACCGGACCGAACTGAATCGCATCCACGCCGCTCTACACCCCGATTGTTTTGGCCGCCTTACGCAGGCATTGGATCTGTCCTCACCGAGGGATGCAATGGAGGTCCCTAAGTTTATGATCACGGAGAACCAAGCAAACACTAACAACGACCACTGGAACGATCCGCCGTCGCTGGATCAGGATGAACTAAAACAGATCAAGGCGCTCCTTTCGGCGCAGGCTGCAAGCCGTCGAGCGGCGACCGCTGGATTTCTGCGCGTCATTGCGGACGGATCGCAAATCGGCCTGATCGATGCTGCGTCGAGCGCACCCCGTAAGTTCGAGTTGGGAGACGAGGTCGAACTGATCGAAGTTTATGCTGAGGACGGCACGCTTTTGGCGACGCATATTCTGAACTTTGGCGACTTGCGAAACGGCAGGCTTTCGCAGGCGATCACACTGGAAGGCGGGCAGAAACTCAGTTTTTCCGCCGACCCGACGCTGGATGATTTTGGAGAGGTTTCGAAGGTTGGCCTATCGATCAACTACGAAGAAACTTCGTGGCAGAAACGCTTTGCGGCGACGCTGAACAGCGTGCTCTCATTCCCAATGTTAAAATCGGCGTTATCGTTGGGAGCTTTGCTGCTCGCGATCGCGATCGGCTGGCTATTGCTTCGTGACAGCGAACCTGTCCTTGTAGTGGATAGGGAGATAAAACAGGTTGATGGAGTGAATGCTCTTCCACCGAGTGTCCCGGACAATAACGAGCAGTTCGTAGCCAACGGGCGAAATGAAAATGAGGTAAAAGAGCCGATCGAGGAAGCGCCGAGACAGCCCGACACGGCGAATGCTTCGAGGCCAAAATCGGAATCAAGGAAGGAAAGATCGCCGAAACTCGAATCTCCGGTTCCGCCGTCACAACAAATGGCGAATCGGTCGCCAGCCGTAAGAAATGAGATCGACGAAGACGGCATTTTGCGATTGCCAATGCGCGACCGGAATCAACGACTGCCTGAAGATTTAAGAAGAAACGAAGCAGTCCGCTCATACCGACGACCCATTGATGGTAAATCTCTCAGCGAAATACGCTCGCTCTATCTTGAAACATCCGGCGATCACGTACTCGGCAAGCAGGTCGCCGAAAAGCTGGCAAACTCTCTTTCACAAATAATAAACCTCTCGGTTACGTCCGACAAAGAACTGGCCGACGCTGCGCTGAAACTCTACGTACGGCACGAGTCGGACGTCGACGATCCGGATGAAAAAACTGTTACCGTAATCGTTCGTTTGGTCAACGCGAAGGGGTACGTAGTCTATCCGAATCGCAAGGGCGTATCCGGGTGGAAATACGTTGGAACGATCAATAAATTGCCCGGTCGCATTGCGTCCGACTTAATCAAAACCAGAAAGTAACACCCAACTGTAAACCCCATCTCTACTCATCTGCGTAAATCTAATAGCGGCAACGCTTACCGCGTTCATAACTTCTTCAGAAATCTTTCATAGGAATTTCATGGCTTCTTAAAGATAAAGGTTGTCCGTTAGGGCTAAATTGGCGATGTTGTTTCGACTAATCCCCAAGGAGCTTTAAAATGAAAGGAAGAGCGGTCTGCAGTTTAATTCTGTTGTTTGTCGTTTCGTGCCTCGGGCAAACCCACAGCACGCCCGTCGGCGGAGTCAAAAGCGACGTTCGCACCCTTGAACTTGGCCAAACCGTTGAACGCGAAGTTGCGACCGGCGACCGCCATATTTACAAGATCAAGTTAAATGCGAATCAGTTCATAAAGATCGAAGCTCAGCAGACGGGCTGCGATATTATGCTGGCCCTTCAATCGCCCGAAAACGTCAATCTCTTCGAATACAAGGACGACAATTACCAGAACGGACCTGAAACGCAGGTGGCCGCCGTCGCGGGCGCGGGCGATTATGAGCTAAGAATTTTTTCGTTTGACGAACCCAATCAAAAAGGTAAGTATTCATTGAAAATCTCCGAGCTTCGCCCAGCGACAGTTAAAGAATTGAAGCTCACAAGCGGATTTCAGGTAACGAATAAGCTCTCAAAAACCGAGCCCGGAAGTATGACCGCTGAACAGATTCGCGGCGTAATCGATCAATTCAATTCCGCTCTCGAATATTTTCGTTTCGCCGAACACCGCCAATACGAAGCCTTAACGCTTTCATCCATCGGTTCTTATTACACTCGTCTGGGAAATTGGGGTAAAGCTGTCGAGCTGCAGCGACAATCGATCGAGATAAATCGCACTGTTGGCGATAAAAGCAACACTTCGGTTGTGCTAACCAATCTAGGGAATACCTACTTTCATAACAACGAGCCGCACAAAGCGCTTGAAGTCCTCCATGAATCGGTCTCACTCGCCATCGAGCGCAACGACGTCTTTAATGAAAGCCGTGCCTTGAGTTTGATCGGCAATGTCTATGAGGAGACCGGCGACATCCCCCGTGCACTGAACTATTACGAGCAGGCGTTGGCCAAGGCTCAGTCAATTTCCCAGGATAATTTTGTGGGAACTTCTTTGAATCAGATTGGCAAAGTGCATTTTGCTCTAGGTGAATACGAGAGGGCAGCCGAAAATTTTCATAAAACAATCGAGATCGCAAGACGCAAAAAGAACAAACGAGTTGAGGCCGCTGGCCTGACCAATTTGGGACAAACCCTTTTTAAGCTCGGTAACGAAACGAACGCGGCGGCAACCTTGACTGAGGGTCTCAAAATAAACCGTGCGCTGGAAGACAAGGTCGGTGAAGCCGCAGTTCTCAGAACGATGGGGAAAATCAGCCTTTCTCTTGGAAAAATAGACGAGGCAGTCGAAGTGCTCAATCAGGCCCTAAAGCTCGAACGAACACTCGAAAGCCCGCGATATCTGGCGGAAACCCTTTTGCTGTTGGCAAAAGCCGGCGCAAAAAAAGAAAAACTTGATGAAGCGCAAGTAAATATGGAAGAGGCCATAAGCTTGATCGAGAAGGTCCGTTCGCGAATGCGGACTTCCGATTTGCGCGATTCATTTTCAGCCAGTCTGCAGGATTTTTACGGTTTCTACATAGATATCCTAATGGCGCGACATAAACTCGAACCACAAAAGAATTTCGCCGCCACTGCGCTTCAGGCTAACGAAAACGCCCGGGCTCGCGGATTGATGAACTTATTGGCCGAATCGAACACGGACATTCGGCAGGGTATTGATACGAAACTTTTGCAAAAAGAAAAAGAACTTAGGAACCTGCTCTCCGTCAGACTTGAAAATTTGACGAAGGTCTTG
>CADEEU010000135.1 GCA_902826385.1 uncultured Acidobacteriota bacterium
CTCTCCGGCTCTTTTTGCATCGACCGCAGCACGTCCAGGCACTGCACATTTCCTGAACCTTCCCAGATCGAATTAACCGGAATGTCGCGATACAGACGCGGCAGGACTGATTCTTCGACGTAACCGTTGCCGCCCAAAACTTCGATCGCCTCACCTACGGCGAAGACAGCTCGTTTGCAGATCCAGAACTTCCCTATTGCCGTCGCAGTCCGCGTAAAGAGCCGTGCCTGCGGATCGGTACGCGATTCATCGAATCCTCTCGCCAGCCGAAAAGCGAAAGCGGTTGCCGCTTCGGATTCGAGTGCGAGATCGGCTAGCAGATTCTGCATCAACGGTTGTTCGATGAGCGTTTTTCCGAACGCATTGCGATGAGCGCAGTGATGAATGCTTTCAGCCACGGCCCGCCGCAGCGTCCCGGCGGAACCGACCGCGCAATCGAGCCGCGTGTGACGGACCATTTCCATAATATTGGCCACGCCGCGGCCTTCTTCGCCGATGATCTGTGCGTAGGCGTCGTGAAACTCGACCTCGCTGGATGCATTGGAACGATTCCCAAGCTTGTCCTTTAGACGCTGAAAATAAATGACGTTCTTCGACCCGTCAGGTTTAAAACGCGGCATCAAGAAGCATGACAATCCAGGCTCCGTCTGCGCCAGTACCAGAAAAGCGTCCGACATCGGAGCGGAGCAAAACCATTTACGGCCGGTTATTTTGTATTCGCCGCCGTCGTTCAATTTCTCTGCAAAGGTGAGGTTCGACCGCACGTCCGAACCGCCCTGTGGCTCGGTCATCGCCATCCCGATAGTTGCACCAAGTTTTTCGCCGATGGGCAGGAATCGCGGGTCATATTCGTCAGATAAAACTTTCGGCAGCCATTCGTCGGCGATATCCAACGAAATTTGCAGCGACGGAACGGCGGCGAACGTCATCGTGATCGGGCAGCTCGTACCTTCATCGACCTGCTGCTTCATGAACGCAAGAACGGAACGGGCGACGTATGCTCCTGCATGCTCCGCCGTCCAGGCGAGTGAATGTGCCTTGTGTTCGACCGAGATGCGCATCAGTTCGTGATACGCGGGATGAAATTCGACCAGGTCGAGACGATTGCCGAAGCGGTCGTGGGTTTTTAGGACAGGTGAATTCTTGTTTGCGGCATCGCCGAGAGCAAGCGTTTCGGGTCGGCCCAAAAGACTGCCAAAATCCGCGGCGTGCTGATTGTTCCAGGCGGCACCGTTATGCTCAGCCGCTTCGCGCAGGGCGGTGTCGGAGGTGAAAAGATCGTAATCCTCCAAAACCGGCGGCTGGTTTTGCGATGAACCGAATGCGAATTCAGACATAGTGCATTAAACATTTTGCCTGAAGCCGTTTTGAAAAGGAATGTGTGATAGGCATTCGAAACTTTCTTTCTTCTTTACTCCTCTGATTCGTCCTCCTCTGTGGTGGAGAAATTTGACCACGGAGAAAGATGAATCGGAGGAATAAGAAACAAGAAGAGAAAGGAAATTGTACGTCTCAATATCTCGCGACCGAAGGATCGACGTCGGTTGACCATGCGCCGATACCGCCTTTTAGATTGATCAATCTGCCTTCGAAACCCGCGTCTTTCAGATAACCGATCGCTTTTGCACTTCGCACGCCGCCTTTGCATTGCATGACTGTCGTTTTCCCTTTTTCGATCTCGCAGATGCGGTTGACGACTTCGCCCAGTGGGATCAGCTTTGCACCCGGAATGCGGGCGATATCGTATTCGTGTGGTTCGCGTACATCGATCAACTGAAAATCTTCGCCACTCTCGAATAATGTTTTCAGATCGGTCGCCGTGATTTCTTCAATCTCCGGTTTCTCTTCAACCGTGGCCTTTAAGCCGCAGAATTCTTCGTAATCGATAAGCTCTTTGATCGTCGGGTTCTCGCCGCAGAGCGGGCAGTTCGGATCTTTGCGCAGTTTCAATTGACGGAACGTCATTTTCCACGCGTCGAACAACAACAACCGGTTGAGCAGAATCCCTTCCGCGCCGAGAATTACCTTGATCACTTCATTAGCTTGGATCGTACCAACGATGCCCGGCAGTACGCCGAGCACGCCGCCTTCGGCACATGAAGGCACAAGGCCGGGCGGTGGCGGCTCCGGGTAAAGGCAGCGATAGCACGCGCCTTTCTCGGCCCAGAACACACTTGCCTGCCCTTCGAATCGGAATATCGAACCGTAAACGTTCGGCTTGCCCGTCAGCACGCTGGCGTCATTTACCAAATAGCGAGTCGGAAAATTGTCCGTGCCATCGACGATCACGTCGAATTCGCGAAATAGCTCAAGCGCGTTCTCGCTCGTCAGCCGTGTTTCGAATGCTTCGATGTTTGTGTTCGGATTTATGTCCAGCAGCCGGTCTTTCGCCGACGCGATCTTTGCCCGCCCTACATCCTTCGTCCCGTGAATTATCTGCCGCTGAAGATTCGATTCATCGACCACATCGAAATCGACTATGCCCAGAGTACCCACACCTGCCGCCGCCAGATAAAGTCCAAGCGGCGAACCCAATCCACCGGTGCCTATGGTAAGGACACGAGCTTGTTTGAGTTTTTTTTGCCCTTCGAGCCCGACCTCCGGCAGGATCAGATGGCGCGAATAACGTGCGATCTCTTCGTTGGAAAGCAGAGCGCGGACACTCCTGTCCGCATCGCCGGTTCCTCCGGCGAAAAGGCTTTCATCTGCATTCACGGCGGACGAGGCGTCTTCCGTTGGGGACAGGAGTGTCCCCGCTCCGGTGCTGCCACCCGCAATCGACGGTACGATCATTATCGTTTCACCGTCTTTAACCGGCGTCGACGGGCCGTCCAGATGGCGAATGTCTTCATCGCCGACATACACGTTGATAAAATTGCGTAGATTATTCTGTTCGTTATATAGGTGTTTGCGAAGCTCCGAATGCGTCGTGGTCAGCTCTAACAACGCGTCGCCCGCCGTGGCGGCATTTACTTCGATCTCAGAACTGCCGCCGGTAAATTGGCGAAGCGGTGTCGGTATTACAATTGTTACTGCCATATGGTTGCTCCTTATTTTTTCGGAATAAGTGATAGCTGATAAATGAAACCTGATAATCGAGACAGGATGAAAATTATCAGATGTCGGTTATCAGCTTTCAGCTATTCCGAATGCGTAAAAACCTTTTTCGATCTGCTCCTCATTAAATTTCGAACGGTCATTTTCCATTTCCCATGAAAATATATCCGCTACCTTGCCTTCGATAACAGATGCGATCACGTAGGACCACACCGGTAACGCGTGGTCGAGATCGTACTGCGACGGCACCGCCGGTGACTCCGGATGCGAGTGGTAATAGCCCACGACGTCCAACTTGTTTTCACGCGCATACCTTTCGGCCCTTAACACGTCTTTTGGCAGAATCAGTACGCGATTATGTCGGGCTTCTTCCTCGCGGGCGTTTTCCAGCGGGAAAGTTTCCAGCACGGTCTTTTTGTCCGCCTCGAATTTGCCGATCAGCATCCCGCCGCATTCGTACGGGTAGTCGCGCTCTGCGTGGGCGGTGATGGCCTTAAGAATTTCTTCGTTCAAAACAATCATTACTTTTGCCGCAGATTTTCGCAGATGACGCGGATCAGAGTTTATTTTTAGGCCGTTGCAGCACGAACTTCTTCAATCTGCGTCATCCGCGCCGATCCGCGGCTAAAATCTTCAACGACCCTCAATGCCTGCTCGATATCCGCCAATATGTCATTCACATCCTCGATCCCGACCGATATTCGTATCAGCCCTTCGGTTATTCCAATCGCAGCCCGCTTTGTCGGCGACATCTCGCGGTGCGTCGCGGTGGCCGGGTGGACGACGCCGGTAAAAAGGTCGCCGACGCTGGCGGCACGCGTACATAAATTCAAAGCATTCAAAAACCTGTAAGAGGCCTCTCGCGTATCATCCTTCAATCTGATCGTCACGATCGCCCCAAAATCCGAACCGTGAAACGCCGCGTCGAGTGCCTTACCCTGCTCTCCTTCAAAAAACTTCGGGTAGATAACATCTTCGATCTGCGGCAGCTTTTGCAATTGCGCCGCGAGGCGTTCGGCGTTCGAACACTGTTTTTCCATTCTCAAACCCAGCGTCTTAATTCCACGCAGAATCGAATGAGCTTCCCACGGACTAAGCACGCCGCCGGCCAGCGTCAACGCACCTAGCAGGGCGGGTTTGTCGAATTCTTCCCGTGCGATCACGACGCCGCCGGTCGCATCGGCATGGCCGCCGAGATACTTTGTCGCACTATGCACAACGAAGTCGGCACCGAGATCGAGCGGTCGACAAAGGTACGGCGTTGCGAATGTGTTATCAACGATCAGCTTCGCACCGGTCTCGCGGGCGATCGCGGCACATTCTTCGATATCGCAAATTTTCAAAAGCGGATTCGAAAGCGTCTCGCAGATCAGCGCCGCGGGCTTTACCTCAAATGCTTTGGCTCTTAAACCCGCGATGTCCGTGAAATCTTCGGTCACCGTTTTTACACCGAACGCACCGAAAACGGTGTAGAGCAATTCGAAGGTAGATCCGTAAAGATCTTTCGACGCGAGCACGACCGAACCGCTCGTCAATTCGCAGGCGAGCAGTGCCGCGTGGATCGCGGCCATGCCCGATCCATACGCAAACGCGAACTTGCCGTTCTCGATCGCCGCCATCGCTTCTTCGAAGGCCGCAACAGTTGGATTGCCGTAGCGGCTGTACACAAAGCCGCTGGTTTCGCCGTCGACGATGCGGTCGATGTCCTCGACCTGTTCGTAAATGAACGAAGACGATGCGTAGATCGGAGTTGAAGCAGGAACACCCGCGGGTGCGTTCCGCCGTTCGCCAGCATGAACAAATTGAGTCGCTATCGATAAGTCAGCCATGGTCCCTCCGTCCGACAAACTGAAGTTTATCGGACAACGAAAAAAGCTCCCGTGCCAAAACGGCACGAGAGCTTTTTAAAATCTCTTTGCGGCGTTTAGCAGTTTTTTGAGTGGAGCAAGTTACCTTAAATCGCCACTTTGTAATATTTCCCTAGCGGGAAATGCTAAAAGAACTATGGGCAGATTATAAGACAATGACTGGCTTGTCAAGACCTGTTCGCGATTTTGTTATCAAAGATCGATTTGCATAAGCCCGCACGAAGTAAGGGCGATACATTCAACATCTCGATTTCGCCCTCACCTCGTGCGGGCTTTCGCATTATTCGTTCCAGAATTCCTCGTTCATATATTTCCCGCCACCGTCACAGAGGATCGTGACGACGACCGCGTCGCCTTCCAGTTGTTCGGCGAGACGGACGGCGGCGAAAACATTCGCTCCCGAGCTGGGACCGACGAACAAGCCTTCTTCGCGGGCTACGCGGCGAGTCATCGCCTGAGCATCTTCGGTTGTGACGGTAACGTTTTCATCGGCTAGACCTGCGTCATAAATGCCGGGCACGATCGCCGTCGGCAGATGCTTTAATCCTTCCAGACCGTGCAACGGTGATTCAGGCTGGACGGAAACTGCGGTCAGTGATGGATTCAGTTCACGCAAGCGTCTTGTTGTTCCGGTAAAAGTGCCAGTGGTGCCCAAACCCGCGACGAAATGCGTCACACGGCCGTTCGTTTGCCACCAAATTTCGGGCGCCGTTGTCGCGTAATGAGCTTTCCAATTGGCTTCGTTATTATATTGGTCCGGATAGAAATATTTTTCCGGGTTTTTCGCAACCATCTCGCGGGCGACTATCTGGGCGCCGTCGGTCGCCTGCATCGGGTCGGTCTCTATTATCTCGGCACCATAAAGTTTCAGAATTCTCTTACGCGCCGCGCTGGCGTTTTTTGGCAGCGTGAGCGTGACCGGATAACCGCGGGCCGAACCCAGCATCGCGTAGGCAATGCCGGTGTTGCCACTGGTTGCGTCCAGAATGGTTTTTTCGGGCGTCAATTCGCCGCTCTTTTCGCCCGCGAGGATCATTGCCAACGCTGCCCGATCTTTGACCGATCCGCCGGGATTCATAAACTCGGCTTTTGCATAGAGTTCGACACCTTCCGGCAGCCCGCGCGTCACGCTCCGCAATCGGAGGAGCGGAGTGTTGCCGACCGCCGCTTCGAGAAAACGCTTTGAGATCTCGTCCGCCCGGAACGCCGTTTGTACTTTCATTTCCTTTATCGCTGTTTGCATTTTCAAATGTCCGGCAAATTTCAGTTTGCCGCCCTCGCATTCCACAAACTAAAGTTTGTCGGACAAAAAAGCCGTGAATCTTGGTCGGATTCACGGCTCTAAGGATTTCTATTGCGTTATGTTTACCTAGTCATCCGACGCAAAACCTCGGCCGCAACGCCAAACAGGCGCACGTTTCACAGCAACAACAAATGCAATGAATTGGCTGAGGATGCTTCATAAATTTGAATCCTTACAAAAAAGTCTATATTCTAAAAATAGTGGATGAGGTGACGGTTGTCAACTGTTTTGTGGAAACCGGGAGCGGTAGCGACCGGGAAGATCAAAGGCCCCGGTCGCTACCGCGCCCGGTTCTGACGGTGCTACACTATCCATAGCGAATATGATCGAAGAAAAGGTCCTCGTAAAAAACTTCCTGAACCGCAAACAGCGTGAGCGGTTGAAAAAACCCGACTGGCTGAAGATAAAGCTGGGCGATCCGTCGAACCAAAATCAGGTCCTGAGCCTGATCGACGGCCTAAACCTTCACACTGTTTGCCAGGAGGCAAAGTGTCCGAACATTTTCGAATGCTGGACCGACAAAACTGCGACATTCATGCTCGGCGGCGATACGTGCACGCGGCATTGCGGATTCTGTGCGGTCAACAAAGGCAAGCCGATGGACCTCGACCCGCTCGAGCCGACGCATGTAGCAGAGGCGGTAAAACATCTCGATTTAAAACACGCTGTCATAACCTCAGTCAACCGCGACGATCTCGCCGACGGCGGTTCGATGCATTGGGCGGATACGATTACAAAAGTTCGCGAAATGAATCCCGGCTGCAAGGTCGAGGTACTTATCCCTGATTTCAATGGAGACGAGCACGCACTGAACAATGTTCTCGTCGCCCGCCCCGACGTTCTCAACCACAACACGGAAACAATCGCCAGACTCTACCGCCGCGTCCGGCCGGATGCAAAATACGACCAGTCGATGGAACTTCTCACGCGTGCCGCCCATTTCCGCGACACGCAGAGCCCTGCGATGCTCACCAAAAGCGGCATCATGGCGGGCTTGGGAGAAACGTTCGAAGAGGTCGTCGACCTGATGCGTGACCTCCGCACCGCCTCCTGCGACATCATGACCATCGGCCAATACCTCCAACCCTACGAAAAACGCCTGCCTGTCGAACGCTATGTCACGCCGGAAGAATTCGCCGAATGGAAAAAGATCGGCGAGGCGATGGGCTTTAAGCATGTCGAGTCTTCACCGCTAACGAGGAGTTCTTATCATGCCAGGGAGCAGGCCGCGTAGTCCGGCGACCTATTGTGATCCATGTTACAATCCAGTCATGAATACGGAACATAGGCTTGCCTTGGAAAAAATGTCGGCCGGGGAAAAGGCCGAATTGATGGAAGCTCTCTGGGAAGATATGCTTCAGCGATCAAATAGTCTTCCGTCCCTTAGCTGGCATAAGCAGATCCTTAACGAACGTCGGGAGTCGGTTCTTCGAGGGGAAGCTAAGTACTCGCCGCTTGATGCTGTTGAGAAGAGATTGCTCGACCGACCTTCATGAACGTTCAAATACTCGACCGTGCGGAAGCGGATCTGTCTGAAGGTTATTCGTTTTACGAGGAACAGAAAAACGGTTTGGGGATGGATTTTCTGAGATCAGTCCTTACAGATATCAGGAAACTTGAAGTTACGGCAGGAATCCATCCGATCTATCATGAACCGTACTATCAAATGTTCACTCGAAGATTTCCGTATGCGGTCTATTACTTGATCGAGAATAATGAGGTTATGGTCGACGCGATAATCGACTGCCGTCGGGATCCGGCGTGGATCAGCAATCGCTTGAGCTGACTAATAAAAATTCCAAACAATTAGATGAACGAACCCGACAATCAAAAAGCCATCGAAATCCTAAACCGCATAATGGAGCTTGAACTCGCGGGCGTGGTGCGTTACACGCACTATGCGTTGATGGTGTTTGGATATAACCGCATCCCGATCGTGTCTTGGCTGGATGGGAACGCGAGTGAGAGTTTGGCTCACGCTAAGCGGGCGGGTGAGTTCGTGACGATGCTCGGCGGGCATCCGAGTTTGAAGATCGGGACGCTGCTCGAGACTCATCAGCACGACATCGGCGATATCTTGCGCGAAAGCCTTGAGCAGGAATCGACGACCCTCGCCGCCTATTACGACCTGCTTAAGCTCGTCGAAGGCAACAGCGTCACGCTTGAAGAATACGCCCGCGAGATGATCCTGCTCGAAGAAACTCACCTTGATGAAGTGAACAAGATGCTCCGCAAGCCGGGCGAGATCGAACCGTTTAGCGAATAGTTCAGAGTTCAGGCTTTAGCCTGTTTAGGTTGCCTAAAGACGTCTTCTGGCAATCGTATACAAGCTGAAGCTTGAACTCTGAACGGCTTAAACTCTAAACGGCCTTGAACTCTAAGCATTTCTTTATGAAATACGGCCTAATTGCCGGTAATGGTCAGTTTCCTTTTCTCGTCGTTGAGGGCGCACGGAAGGCGGGAGCGAGCCTCGCCGTCGTCGCAATAAAAGAGGAAACGGATAAGCGCATTGACGAGGTTGCCGACACGGTTCAGTGGGTGAATATCGGCCAGCTCGGCAAGATGATCGATTTCTTCAAGAAAGAAGGAGTTGATAAAGCCATCATGGCAGGGCAGGTAAAACATGTTCAGATCTTCTCAGGCGCTGTGCCCGATATGCGGATGCTGAGGATGCTGTGGAATCTTCCGAAGCGGAACACTGACTCGCTGATCGGCGGAGTCGCAAACGAGATGGCTGCGGAAGGTATCGAGCTAATCGACTC
>CADEEU010000136.1 GCA_902826385.1 uncultured Acidobacteriota bacterium
AAGAGAGAACAAAAAGACCTGTGGGAACGAGTCAAAATCGTAGAGATTAGCGAGCAGCGTCGAAGCCGGACCCAGCGTAACCGGCACAAAAAATGCGATTATCAGGAGCGAAATGAGCGAATAACGAATAAGGTAAAGAACCTGGAGTACGGAAAGAAGCCAATTTGAAGCTCTCAACAAACGCCTGGACAGCCTTACTTTGAATCGACCTCTGGAAAATTTCATAATGGTATCGAGGGGCCCAAATTTATCTCAGGCAAACGGCTCGAGAAATTGGTCAAACTTCGGAAAAATTATACATAACACGATGAAGATCACTTCTGCCGAGTTTGTCCGCAGCGCTTTCGAACGGCGACATTGGATAACGGACAGCCGCCCCGAAATAGCATTTCTTGGGCGTTCTAATGTCGGCAAATCGTCGCTTTTGAACTCGCTGCTTGGCCGCAAAGGCCTTGCCCGAACGTCGAACACTCCCGGCCGGACGCAGAGCATAAACTATTTCTTAGTTAACGACGCGTTTTACTTTGTTGATTTGCCGGGATATGGATATGCCAAGGTCTCGAAATCGATGAGAGCGGATTGGGGCGTGATGGCCAGGGAGTATTTGACCGACCGGCCGGAACTAGTTCTATTTATTCAGCTTATCGACAGCCGACACCCGCCGACAGAATTAGATCGGCAGCTAAACGACTGGCTGGTAGTGAACGGCAAAAATCACATCGTCGTCGCCACCAAATCCGACAAGCTTTCTAACACCCTACTGCAAAAACAGTTGGCGGAGTTCAAAAGGGAACTTACAGAAAGCAAAATACTTAGCTATTCGGCGTCTAATGGTAAAGGACGCGACGAAGTTTGGGCCGAAATTACCACGGCCCTCGAAAAATTCTGAAAAATCATTTGCTTTATTGGTGTAGTTGTAGTAATAATCTACGTATCCCGATTATTTTGGTTAAGCCGATGGCTTAAATCACTGTTTTTACTACTTTTAGTCCATACGATTAACTCCACCTTATTACTTCAGGCCAGATTTTAACGGCTATAGCAATATTACTTTGGCAACTTAAAGCGTTGGGATTTCCAGCGTAATCATAGCGGTAAGTACCGAAACAACATGGCAACGAAAACAACACCCACCCGCAGAAACAAGCCCGCTCGGGCAGAAGACGACCCGATCGAAGAAACCCAGCAGGACGGAGCGAAAGCGACGGAATCCGAAGAAACCGCTAACGGCGGATCAGGCGCGGCAGCTCCGAAAAACGATCTCCTGAATCTGGCGGACCTCAAGGACATGTCCATCAGCGAACTCACGCATATCGCTAAGGAGATGGGAATTGAAGGAGCCTCGGGACTTCGCAAGCAAGAGCTTATATTCAAACTATTGGCCGCGCAGACCGAGAAAAGCGGCCTTATATTTTCAGAAGGCGTCCTCGAGACGCTTCCCGACGGATTCGGCTTCTTGCGGGCACCGGAATACAACTACCTGCCGGGGCCGGATGACATCTATGTAAGCCCTTCGCAGATCCGCAAGTTCGACCTTCGCACGGGCGACACGGTTTCCGGCCAGATTCGCCCGCCAAAGGAAGGCGAGCGATACTTTGCTCTGATCAAGGTTGAAGCGATCAACTTTGAGGCGCCGGAGCAGTCTCGCGAAAAAGTATTCTTCGACAATCTGACTCCGCTCTACCCGGACGAACAGCTCGGAATGGAGGTCGGGCCGGACAACATTGCTGCCCGCGTAATGGATTTGGTCACGCCGATAGGCAAGGGCCAGCGTGCTTTGATCGTTGCCCCGCCTCGAACCGGTAAGACGGTACTTTTGCAGACCATCGCGAACTCGATCACCGAGAATCATCCGGAAGTCTCGCTGATCGTACTGCTCATCGACGAGCGGCCGGAAGAAGTTACCGACATGCAGCGTTCGGTTAAAGGCGAGGTTATCTCGTCCACCTTCGATGAGCCGCCGACCCGGCACGTACAGGTCGCGGACATGGTCATCGAAAAGGCCAAGCGCCTCGTCGAGCACAAGCGCGACGTGGTCATTTTGCTCGACTCGATCACGCGTCTCGCCCGCGCTCACAACGCGGTCGTGCCGCCATCCGGCAAGATTCTCTCAGGTGGTATCGATTCTAACGCCCTCCAGCGTCCAAAACGCTTTTTCGGAGCCGCCCGCAATATCGAAGAAGGCGGCAGCCTGACGATCATCGCAACGGCCCTGATCGACACCGGCTCACGCATGGACGACGTGATCTTCGAAGAGTTCAAGGGAACGGGTAACTCCGAAATTCACCTCGACCGCCGCCTAAGCGACAAACGCCTCTTCCCGGCCATCGACCTTCAACGTTCGGGTACGAGAAAAGAAGAGCTCCTCATCAGCAAAGAAGACCTCGCCCGCATCTGGGTAATGCGCCGAGTCCTAAACCCCCTGTCCCCAGTAGAACAAATGGAAGTCGTCCTGGAACGCCTGGGCAAAACCAAAACAAATGCAGAGTTTTTAGCGTCGATGCAGACTTAGGTCATCCATCAGTGGATAGAATCTAAGGCCGCGGGTTTATTCCCGCGGCCTTAGATTTTTTATTGAACCCACAAAAGCCCAAATCGGTTCAAATTTTTGGACTTTCTCTAAAACCGCGAACTTTGTCACTGCGGCAAAATCGGCCGCACCGCTTTAAATGCAGCGGGTTCAGTGATATTGTTTCCGGAAGTTAATACGGCACATTAGTTGCCTAAAGACTATTGTTCAAATTAAATCATAACAATTTATTTCCTGTTTTTTGCAAGGGGCTGTAACGTCTTGATTCTTACTGAATTCTGGGTTGGTTACTGAAACTATTATTTGGAGGAGCAAAATGAGAGGAAGAGCGATACGCTTGTTGGCGGCAAGTGTCTTTTTGGCAGTTTTTCAACTGACGACGCTGGCACAGATCACCGGATCGATTGCCGGAAACATCTTTGATGCAAACGGTGCAGCGGTTCCGAACGCAACCGTAGTGATCACCGGCGAAAGCGGCCAGGAATTTACGGTCACGACAAACGAAAGCGGTGGCTATCGCGTCCCCGCACTCGGATCGGGTCTTTACACGGTGGTTGTTTCCGCTTCCGGATTTAAGAAATCCCTGGTTGAAAAGGTCAAGGTAGATGTCGGCACGCCTTCAACGGTAAATATTGCCCTTCAAACCGGCGATGTTAGCGAAAGCGTCACGGTAACTGGAACAGGTGGCGAGGTCTTGCAGACACAAACTGCTACGGTAGGAACAACGATCACCGGCAGGCAGATCGTCGAGACTCCGATCGCATCTCGAGATGCCCTCGATCTTATCGGCTTGCTGCCAGGCACGGCTACGGTTGGTGCCCCTCGGCGTTCCTCGATCAACGGTCTGCCAAAGGGTTCGCTAAGCATAACAATTGATGGTGTTGATGTTCAGGACAATCTCCTTCGGTCGTCCGACGGATACTTCACTTACGTGCGCCCCCGACTCGACGCGATCGAAGAGGTCAATGTTTCGTCTGCCAATCCGGGAGCAGAAGGCGGCGGCGACGGTGCCGTCCAAATTAGGTTTGTCACTCGGCGCGGAACGAATGATTACAAGGGTAGCGCCTTCTGGCAACATAGAGACGAGAGTCTGAACGCAAATTATTGGTACCAAAATCGTGACGGCCAACGCGATTCCAGTGGGGAGGCCTTTCGTCAAAAAATACGGTTGAACCAGTATGGTGCAAGTTTTGGCGGTCCGATTCCTTTTCTCAGGTTCGGTGACGGCGGCGGTTCGTTATTCGAATCCGGAAAGGACAAGCGATACTTTTTTGTTAATTACGAGGAGTTTCGGCTTCCTCAAGCACAGGCTCGAACTCGAACGATCTTTTCACCGGATGCCCAGAGTGGCAACTATCGTTACATAACTGCACTCGCCGCAACGCCGCCTTCGGGATGTGCGGCCATAAACTCGACGCAAATGCAGTGTACGCGAAACGTGTATACGATAGCCGCGAACGCGAGTACGCCGCAGCTCTCAACCCCGGACCCTACGATAGCGGCGATGCTGTCTCAAATTCGCTCTGCTGTCGGGACGGAAGGTTCGATTACACCTATCTCAGGCTCACCCAATTTCTTAAACTATAATTTTTCGCCGAACGGAGATTCGACTCGTAAGTTTATGGCAGTGCGATTGGATTTCAACCTCACTAAAAAGCATAGCCTTGAGTTTGTGACAAACCAGCAAGAATTTGTTCCTTCGAAAGATTTTTTGAACGGTCAGGATGAGCGTTTTCCTGGATTTTCGTCGTACACACAAGGTTCGGTCAGGGACTCCTACTCATTCGCCCTGCGATCCACTTTCTCCCAAAATCTTGTCAATGAGGCGAGGTACGCGCTTTCGACCGGACTTTCGACGTTTAGCGACGGCATCTCGGCCGCCGATTTTGATTATACTCGCGGGTTTCTTCTAGGTGTCGATGCAGCCGGGATCACCACGCCGTATTCGAGGAATTCCTACAGTGACAGAAATACTCCGACTTTTGACCTGTCAGACAATTTTACGTGGCTGCGTGGGAACCATACTATTGGTTTCGGCGGTCAGTGGAAGTTAATCCGGCGTGAAGGTTCGGCGATAGGCCGGATCGTTCCAACTATAAGCTTTGGCTTAAACTCTTCTGCCACTTCTGCGGACGCGATTGCGTTCAACATGTTCAACACGACGAATCTGCCGGGGGCCAATGCAGATCAGTTGACTGCGGCGAGGAATTTGTACGCCGTGTTGGTAGGTCGGGTGTCGGGATACACGTCCACGGCATATTTAACTGACGACGGCACATATAGAGAGAACGCGCTTCAATCCAGGCTGGCCAAGCAAAATACGTACGGACTTTACGTACAGGACAGTTGGAAGATCAAACCTAATTTCACGGTTAACTTTGGTGTCAGATGGCAGCCGCAGTCTGGGTTTGTGGCCCTCAGCGAAGGACTATATACAAGACTGGAGAGTCATGACCAAATATACGGCATCTCCGGTGCCGGAAATATTTTTAAGCCGGGCACGCTTACCGGGTCCAACCCGCGTGTTGTTCCTCTAGAAAAGGGGGAAAAGGCATATCCTGATGACCTTAACAACTTCGCCCCTTCCGTTGGAGTTGTGTGGAGCCCTGACACCAACGGTAAGGGTGTGTTCGGATTTCTCCTTGGCGAAAGCGGTAAGAGTGTCTTCAGGGGCGGTTATTCGTCCTCATTCGTACGCGAAGGCTTTGATCTGCTTGAAAGCATCTACGGGGCTAACCCAGGCGGCACGCTTTCGTTAAGTCGAAGTGCTACCATTGCAGGCTCTTTCACTATCGGTACAAATCTTCGTGATCCAAACAATCCGAATTTGACGCCGCTTGGTGGGATTATAGGAACAAGCACGAATTTTCCAATATCTCTGACTACAGCCAACTCTACAAATTCCTTTGACCCGAATCTAAAAACTGGTACGGTTCACTCATTCAGTTTCGGGTATCAGCGAGAACTTGATCGAAATACCGTCGTAGAATTTCGCTATGTTGGTAATCGGGGTGTCGATCTTCAGCGGCAGTACAACATTAACGAATTTAACACGATTGAGAATGGCTTTGCTGCGGAATTTCTCCTCGCTCAGCAAAACTTGTATACGAATATTGCCGCGGGGCGTGGCAGCAGCTTTGCCTATTTCGGAGCTGGAACTGGAACAAGTCCACTTCCGATCATGCTGTCGTACTTCAATACCGCGGCGAATTACGATCCGGCTAACGCAGCTCGCTACACGGCGGCCAACTTTACGAACACTACGCTCGTAGCGGCCCTGTCGCGTAACGCTCCGAACATTTTTGCATTTGGCGGTACCGCTTTCGAAAACGACGCAGCGCGTCGCAACAATGCCCTGGCTAACGGTCGGCCGGTCAACTTCTTTTATGTTAACCCGACCACAGGCGTGAATGGATCATTCACAGTCGACAATAGTAACAGGACGTGGTACGACTCCGGCGTAATCGAACTTCGAAGGCGTATGTCCAGCGGGCTGCGCGTTCAGGCAAGCTATGTTTTTTCGAAAGCTCAGTCGAATGCGTATGCGTCCAGCAGCGTCGTTTTTGCAAACTTCACACAACGTGAAGGCGGACTTGAACTGGCAAAGAACGTGCAGCCGTTTGATATTCGACACCAGTTCAAATTCGATGCCACGTATGATCTGCCTTTTGGAAAAGGTCAGAAATTCCTGTCAGATTCTAATTGGCTTGTTAACAGTATTGTCGGAGGTTGGACAATTCTGCCGACAATCAGGTGGCAGAGCGGTTCTCCGTTCAGTCTCGGCAACGTTCAGCTGGTTGGTATTACGAAGAAAGAACTCCAAAAGGAAGTCGGTGTATACAAAAACGTAATCATCGACGGTGTTCCGGTTGTTACGTACTTGCCCGAGGATATCATTCTAAACACCCGGCGAGCGTTTAATATTAGTGTTGCCAACACCAACTCTAACGGCGGATATGGAACCACATTCGGCAGCGGAGGCCCTCAAGGCCGTTTCTTAGCTCCGTCAGGTTACGGAAACTGCGTTTCACGGTTCGCCGGCGAATGCGGATTTAACAATCTGATATTGTACGGTCCGGACTTCTTCAAGTTCGACGCTACCGTCGCCAAGCGTTTCAAATGGGGAGAAAGACGAAGTGTGGAGCTTCGAATGTCGGTGCTTGATGTATTAAATGCCCCGAATTTCCGGGTCGGCGGTTGGAACGCCGACACCGCCGTGGCTGGCACCGCCCCTTTGAGCGCTCTAACGAGCTCGCAGTTCGGACAGCTTTTGACGACGTCGGCGTACCAGGATATTTCGACCACCAACGATCTTGGAGGCCGTCAAATCGACATAATGCTGAGAATTAATTTTTAGCATTGACCGATATGTAAGTCATTCTCAAGCCGGAGGACATAAGTTCTCCGGCTTTTTGTCTCTTGGGTTCGAATCAAAGTAAAATGATGAAAGACTCACCTACCATATGCGAATAGCCGTTATCTCTGCCGAAGCAGTTCCTTACTCTAAGACTGGAGGTCTTGGGGACGTTGCGGGAGCTTTGCCTAAGGCTTTGAGGCGGGTTGGGGTGGATTCGGTTTTGATTACGCCTTGTTATTGGCAGACGAAGGGTGAGTATTTGTGGAGCACGGCGGTTGAGGATTTGAACGTTGATTGGCGAGGTAATGTTTACCTGGCGAAAGCTTTTTATAGTGAGGCGAATGGGTCGCCGACTTTTCTGATCGATGCTCCTTCGTTTTTTCATCGCGATTCGATCTATGGTTATCGCGAGGACCATGAGCGTTTTGCTTTTTTCAATCATGCGGCGCTGGTGTTGCTGCAGCGGATCGGGGCGGCTCCGGATATTGTTCATCTAAATGACTGGCATTGCGGCTTTGCGGCGGCCGAGATCGCGTCTCGCCGCCGCTGGGACCGTTACTGGCAGAAGACACGAACGGTTTTTTCCATTCACAACATGGCTTATCAGGGCGTCTTCGGGACCGAGGATCTGTGGAAATTCGGATTCGACGGCGAGTATGAGCGGAATGCGTTTCTCTCTAACGGTGCGGCCTCGGCGATGAAAGCCGGTTTGTCGCTTTCGGACACGCTTTCGACGGTTTCACGCCGATACGCGGTCGAGATCCAAATGCCGGAGAACGGTTATGGTCTTGATTGGCTGGTCAGGCAACGTGCTGACAGGCTAATCGGTATAACAAACGGTGTCGATTATGAAGTTTGGAATCCCAGGACCGACCAGGAAATCGGTTCGCATTATGACGCGTCGAATCTTGAAGCAAAGCGCGAATGCAAGCGGCAACTGCTCGAACAGTTTTCGCTGCCGGTCAAGCTCGACCGACCGATCTTTGCAAACATAACGCGTTTGACCGCTCAAAAGGGAATTGACCTGATGATGCAGGTAGCCGGCGAGATTTTGTCGTCGGGTTCGTTCATCATCTCGTTGGGTTCGGGCGAAAAACGCTATGAAGATTTTTGGCAAAGCTTGCGGGATTACGCACCGCAGCAGGTCGGCGTCTATCGCGGCTATAACGAAAGCCTGGCCCACAAGATAGAAGCCGGTGCCGACATATTTCTAATGCCGTCGAAATTCGAACCGTGCGGTTTGAACCAGATGTACAGCCTGAGATATGGCACAGTGCCGATCGTTCGAGCGGTCGGCGGATTAGACGACACCGTGCAGAATTTCGATTCGATCGACGGTACGGGTAACGGCTTTAAGTTCGGTCCCTACCGCTCTGACAAATTTCTCGAACGCATTTACGAAGCTCTGTTTGCCTACGCCGATCCGGATACCTGGCGTAATATCCAACTCAACGGAATGGCCGAAGATAATTCGTGGGAAAACGCCGCCCGAAAGTACGTGGAGCTTTACGAATGGACAAGGAGCTGAAAACCGAATTTCAGCTGGACGGATTTGTCATGCGGGCGTGGCGCGAAGAGGATGTCGATGCCGCCCTTGAAATCGTCCTGCAGAATCGCGATCACCTGCAGACCTACATGCAGTGGATGACGCCCGATTATTCGATTGAAGATGCACGCAAGTTTATCTTTGGCGGCATTAAGGATCGTTTAGATAAGAAAACCCTTGGCCTTGCTCTGATACGAAACGGCGAGTTGATCGGATCGTTAGGATTCAATCGGCTCGATTGGGCGGCCCGGGTCTGCGAGGTCGGCTATTGGATCGACCATCGAGAAGAAGGCAAAGGCATCGTCTCAAAAGCCTGTCGAGCGATGATCGACTATGCGTTTGGTGAGCTTGGGATGAATCGCGTCGAGATCAGATGTTCGGCAGAGAATTCGCGCAGCTCCGCGGTTCCCGAACGTCTCGGATTCAAGCTGGAGGGACTTCTTCGACAGGCGGTATTGCTCAACGATCGTCCTCACGATTTCCTGGTTTACGGCCTACTCGCGGAAGACGAACGGCTTTGGTAGAATA
>CADEEU010000137.1 GCA_902826385.1 uncultured Acidobacteriota bacterium
GAGCTGGTAGCAATTCAAAAAGAGCTAGTGGCAATTCAAAAGAGTTAGTGGCAATTTAAAAAGAGAAGAACTAAAAGGTCTCACACTGTTCTTATTTCAACTCGCCCGCCGACTTGTCATCCCGGAAAATCCGCAAAACCTGCCGAATCCCGCCCGCCCCAACGCCCACAAAATACAAACAAAAACAGCCGCGAAGCACGTTGGAGTGCTTCGCGGCTGTATATTCTTTGCGAACGATTTATTTCTCGCCGAATCCGTCCAACGCGAGTGTTTGGCAGTTCAATTATAGCTGCTGAGGGCCGAGGCTTCGTCTTCGTAGACGTCGAATACGGTCAGGAGCTTGGTGATGGCGAGCAGGTCCTGGATCTTTTGGGTCAGGTTCAGGAGTTTGAGCGTGCCGCCTTCTTTATTGACCGCGGTGAAGCTGGAGACCAATTCGCCGATACCGCTCGAATCGATATAGCCGACTCCGCCGAGGTTCATCAGGATCTTGTTTTTGCCATCGCCGAGCAGGCGGCGGATAGCGTTGCGAAGGGCAACGCTGCCTTCGCCGATCGTGACTTTCCCGTCAAGATCGAGGATAGTAACATCGCCTGCCTGGCGTTCAGAAATAGTGATATCAGCCATTTTTATCTCCTCTTGGGTCTAATTGAAGTTGTAAGCAGAGTTTAGAACAATATTCCGAAAAAATCCAAGACGCGCATTTTTAACAGGTTTTTTAACAGGATTAAAGATACTCAGGATTTTGCTGCATCCGGCGAACTTGGTTCGCGAAGCAGGAGCGATCACCCAGCAAAAGAATTTCCTATCCCAAATATCCTGTCGATCCTGTTTACGACTGTCCTACTGCCACTTCGTCATTTTTACGAGCATGCCGCCGTCCGCGTGGTTGGACCATTCGACCTCGTCCATAAAAGAACGCATAAAAAGAATGCCGCGACCGTTTGCCTTTAAAAGATTTTCCGGATTGGTCGGATCGGGAATATCTTCGGGAGCAAAGCCGGGGCCGAAATCGCGGACGAAAATCTCTACGCCTTTCGGCGAGCGTTGAAACGTGACTTCTACCTCTTTCGCCGGGTCGAACTTGTTTCCATGTTTGACCGCGTTGGCAACCGATTCGCGCACGGCCAAGTCGATGGCCGATGCAAAATCATCGCCCAACCCACAGCTTTTCACGAAAGATTCAGCTTGGGACGCGGCCTCATCGACCGATTCGATCTCGCTCGGCAGCTTTAATGCTCTTGTTTCACTCACACGTTTGTTTCAGGTAAGTTAAAGGCTAAGTGCTTTCGTGTCAAGCAGGGGAAGAGTTTACAGGATGGACAGGATAAACAGGATGTTTTATTTGTGCAGTCTGTAATACTCGAGCTTGGAATTTCCAAAGTTGAGCAACAGTCCGACCTCGATTTCCGTGGCCTTGAGATAATTAATCACCTGAGCTTTATGTTCCGGCAATACGGCACGGACGGATTTGAGTTCGACAATTACTTTTTCTGCGACCAGCATATCGGCACAGAATTCGCCGACTATTACATCGCGAAACTTTACCTTTAATCTGACCTGCGTCCTGACCGGGATTCCTTTTTGACTCAGGGCCACGACCAGAGCTTTTTCGTAGACCGATTCCAGAAAACCGGCACCGAGTTCGTTGGAAACCTCAAAAGCGGCTTCGAGAATCTTTGAGGTAAGGTCGTTATGAAGCATAGTCGTTTATTTAACCGGATGGATAGGATATACAGGATTTGCGTTAATCATTTAACCGTTGTCGCCTAAATGGCAAATTAAAAGATTGGCATGTTTTCGTCAAATTCTTGTATAGGCTTCTTATCCTGTTTATCCTGTGCATCCTGTTCAATTCCCTCCGCCCTGCTAAGATATTTCCATGATAATAAGCTCCGCCTCGCGTCTAAAGGGTGAAGTGATTCTGCCGGGCGATAAGTCGATCTCGCATCGTGCCGCGATATTCTCCGCTTTGGCCGTCGGAAGCTCGAAAATCTCTAATTTCGGAACGAGCGCCGATTGTGCGGCAACGGTGAAGTGTCTGCAAAAACTTGGAGTGCAGATCGAGCGGGACGGAGCGGGCCTATTGGTCGAGGGCGTTGGGAAAAACGGCCTGCGACTGCCCGACGGCAACTTGGATTGCGAAAACAGCGGAACGACAATGCGACTTATGGCCGGTGTTTTGGCTGGACAGGATTTTACTTCGGTCCTGACCGGCGATGAATCCCTGCAAAAACGGCCGATGAGACGCGTGATCGATCCGCTGGAAGAGATGGGAGCCGAGATCGAGAGCAAAGACGGACGCGCACCATTAATTGTTAGTGGAAGATCACCGCTGAAAGCCATTAATTATGAGCCCTCCGCTGCGTCGGCACAGTTGAAATCCTGCGTTTTGCTCGCCGGACTGAATGCCGACGGCGTAACTTCGGTGCTTGAGAAAACGCAGACGCGCGATCATACCGAAAGGATGTTTAGATGGCTCGGCGTCGAGGTTGCGGAAGAAAAACTGGCCGAGGGCACTAAGCTTTCTGTCTCGGGCGACGCAAAGTTAACCGCCCGTGACATCTCGGTTCCGTCCGATCTTTCATCGGCCGCATTTTTTATCGTTGCCGCGGCTTTTCTCGAAGGCTCAGAGTTGAACATGCCGAATGTCGGTTTCAATCCTTCGAGAAAAGCAGTGGTCGATGTCCTTAAAGATCTCGGAATTGACATCGCGGCGTCCGACGAAAGAGAGGTTTGCAACGAGCCGGTCGCCGATCTGACCGTGAAAGGAACCGACGGCGGCGGGAAAGTCGATCTGATTGTTTTGAGCGGCGGCGTGATCGCAAATCTGATCGACGAGATTCCGATATTGGCGGTCGCAGGCTCGCAGATGAAAGGCGGGCTCGAAGTCCGCGACGCCGGCGAGCTTAGAATTAAAGAATCTGACCGGATAACCGCGATCGTCGAAAATCTGCGGCGAATGGGAGCGTCGGTCGAGGAATTCGATGACGGATTCCGTGTCCAAAGATCGAAGTTGAAAGGAGCCGTGATCGATTCTTTCAACGATCACCGCATCGCGATGGCCTTTGCCGTTGCCGGCCTGTTTGCCGAAGGCGAAACCGAGATAGTCGGCGCCGAATCCGCGGCCGTATCGTTTCCGGCCTTTTTCGATGAGATTGCTAGAGTAATATACTAACTGCGCTTCCTTCGCGGATCATCTTTTTCCTCCGCTTCAGTGATAAAAGGAACCTTCGTGGTTTCGGATGTTTCAGAACATGACTGCGGAAGTACAGGAAAACGAAGAAATAAGAGGAAAAAGCGACCGTTCATAAATGGACCAGAAATCCAACTTAAACGCCGGCAAAGAATCGGACAGGCGTGTCGCGCTGACCGGTTTTATGGGCGTCGGCAAAACCAGCGTCGCACGGCATCTTGCCAATTTGCTCCGATGTGAGCGGCTCGACCTTGATTCGCTGATAGAAGTCAGCGAACAACGGCGGATCGTCGAAATAATCGACAAGGACGGCATCGAACAATACCGCCGCATCGAGACCGAATGCCTTAAACAAGCTTTGGATAAGAAAAGCGTGCGGATACTTAGTCTCGGCGGCGGCGCGTGGACCACGCCAGTGAATCGCGATCTTATTCGCGGCCAAGGAGTTACGAGCATTTGGCTCGATGCGTCCTTTAATCATTGCTGGGTAAACATCAGCCGATCGCGAAAAGAACGCCCGCTTGCGCGCAATAAAGCCGCCGCCAGAAAGCTGTTCGACGAACGCCAGGAGGTTTATTGCCTGGCCGACTGGCATTTTGTCGTTAAACCCGACCTGAACTCTTACGAAATTGCCCGCCAGATAAAGGATGAAGTTTTTTCATAAATCGCTCGGTTCCGGTTTGAAAAAACGCGGCGGATGAATCAATATTACATATCGTTTTTTCAAGTCCCGGCCACAAAGCCGGATAAGCATTTTCGCGTTGCAGGGAACGTCGGCATTATTTCGCGACGTTGTGATCATAGTAGTTGTATATTCGACCAGACCTTTCAGGAGGAAAAATGAGGATCAAATTTCTAACAGTTTTAAGTATTGCAATCGCGCTCTTTATCGGAGCGTGCGGCGGCAAAAGCGATGCCGATCTGGCAAAAGCCATAAATGACAAATTTGCCGCCGACAAGATCACCGGCGTAACCGTCGCCGTTAAAGACGGCGTCGCGACACTGACCGGCGAAGTTGCCGATGCCGCCGCAAAGAGTAAAGCCGAGACAGCGGCCAAAGGCGTTGAAGGAATCAAATCGGTAACTAACAGCCTGACGACCAAACCGCTTCCGGTCGCCACTCCAGCCGCGGCCGATCCGGCCCTTACCGGTAAAATCACCGAAGACCTGAAAAAAGCCGGATGTACCGGAGCTAATGTTTCGGTCGCCAGCGGCAAAGTCACTGTAACCGGCGAAGTTGGAGCCGCAAAGTATGCCGAGTGCGTTCAGGTGATAATGCAGTCCGGCATTACCGGTATCGATAATCAGCTTAAGAAGGGCAAATAGGCCAGGAGGAATTTAATCATGTCAGCACAGGAAAAATACGTTTCGATTCTTGAGCTTGCCAACCAAAACGGCACGACTTACGAACTGACCGAGGGTGATAACGGTACTCTCGTCGTAACCGGAACGGCACCGAGCGCCGAAGCAAAACAGGCCCTTTGGGATGAATATGAACGACTCGACCCGGAATTCAAGGGCGGCGATCTTATACTCAATATTCAGACCGCCGAAGCAGCTGCCGCAGGCGGCGGAATGCATACGCATACGGTCGAATCGGGTGATAGTCTTTCAAAGATCGCCAAAGGATACGGCATCCAGTGGAAAGCCATCTGGGACCACAACCGCGATATCCTGAAAGATCCGGACAAGATCTATCCGGGACAGGAACTGAAGATTCCGATGTAGTTTGACCGACTGGAGTAGCAAGCATCCTTGCTTGCCTTAGTGCGAGGCACGAAAGACACTTCCAGCCGTAAAAAACAAGAAAGCGCAAAGCGTGAGACCTATGCTTTGCGCTTTTTCGCGCATCTATTGCGGCTAGTTCTCAACGTCGTGCTTCAGTTTTGCAAGAAGCTCGACCGATGGTGACGCGTATCGATTTATCCAGCGTTGGTAAATTTCCCGGATCGGGACGGCGTTAAGGTAATTCCAGCGAAATTTGCCTTTTCGCTGCACGATGATCAGGTCCGCTTTTTCAAGCACTCCAAGATGCTGCATGACCGTGCAGCGATCCAGTTTTTTGAAATGCGCGCAAAGGTCGCCGGTAGTTTTCGGTTCGTTCTTTAAGAGATCGAGAATCTCGCGGCGCCTGCCGTCGGCCAGCGCTTTGTAAACGAGATCGTCTTTTTTTTCTCTTGACATGTTGTAAAACTATAACATATACTCTGGCTCCAGAAGCAAGTCAAAACGGAGAATGATATGGAACTCAAATTTCAAGTACAGACAAAAATACAAAAACCAGTGGCCGAGGTTTTCGACGCGGTTTTCAATCCGCAAAAATTGAGTGGCTATTTCACGAATGGCGGAGCGAGTGCTCCGCTGGATGAAGGTACGACGGTCGAATGGGCGTTTGCCGACAATCCGGGCGACGAAAAGCTGAAGTTTCCGGTGGAAGTTAAGCAGGTTATTCCAAACGAGTTGATCGTCCTCGGTTGGGAAGGAGCGAAAGGGTTAGACACGCGAGTAGAGATGCAGTTCGAGGCCGACGGCAATGACACCATCGTCCGTATCGCGGAAACAGGCTGGCGAGAAACCCAGGACGACCTCAACAGCTCATATCTAAACTGCTTCGGCTGGGGGCAGATGCTCTGTTGCCTCAAGGCTTACACCGAATACGGGATCGATCTGCGAAAAGGAGCTTATGAAGGACTATACAAAGCATCTGACCACCACGGGACGGCGACGGCTTAAAGCTCAGAGTTCAAGTTTTAGCTGGCCCTAATGCAACGGTGGGAGCAAGCCAAAGCTTGAACTCTGAACGGGCTGTGATACATTTCTCCTAATGGCCCTGGAAACGGACTTTATCGTCATTGGGAGCGGCGTCGCGGGGTTGCGGGCCTCGATCGCGTTGGCTGAATCGGGCGGCCGCGTTACCGTGCTGACCAAAGATAAGGCGAGCGAATCCAATACGGAATACGCCCAGGGCGGTGTTGCCGTTGTGTTGGCCGAGGACGATAATCCCGAGCTTCACGAAGAAGATACGCTGGTCGCCGGTGCCGGACTTTGCGATCCAGAGGCGGTCGAGACGCTCGTAAACGACGGGACGAAGTACATCAAGCAGCTGATCGTCTGGGGAATCGAGTTTGATAAAGAAGGCGACAAGCTGTTGATGGGACAGGAAGCCGCTCACTCACGGCGGCGGATACTTCACGCTCACGGCGACTCGACCGGCGCCGAGTTTGTCCGGTCTCTGATGGCCCGGGCGGCGGCCGAAAAACGCATCAATCTCACGCCGTTTGCCAACACCGAAAGCCTGATAATTTCCGAAGGCCGCTGTGTCGGCGTGCGCTTCCTCGACCCTGTTTTGCGGGGGCCGCGTGAGATTTTTGCGAAGGCAGTGATCATGTGCACGGGCGGTGCGGGGCAGCTTTATCAGCACACGACGAACCCGCCGGTCGCGACTGGTGACGGCATGGCGATGGCTTATTTTGCGGGCGCAGAGATGGCGGATATGGAATTCGTGCAGTTTCATCCGACCGCGCTCAGTCTTGAAAACGCGCCGCGTTTTTTGTTGACCGAGGCAATGCGCGGCGAAGGCGGGATCTTGAGAAACAAATACGGCGAGCGTTTTATGCCGAACTATGACGAGCGTTTTGAGCTGGCACCGCGCGATATCGTTTCGCGGTCGATAGTCGCGGAAATGCGCCGTACCGGAACGCGCGAAGTTTACCTGGACATGACCTCGAAGGACGAGGAATTTCTAAAGCATCGCTTCCCGAAGATCTACGAAACCTGCAAGGCGTTCGGCCTGAATATCGCTACCGACATGCTGCCCGTTTCGCCCGCGTCGCATTACTGCATGGGCGGCATCCGCACCGATCTGCAAGGGCGTTCGTCGGTGGCCGGCCTTTATGCGGCGGGCGAGGTAACCTGCACCGGAGTTCATGGAGCCAATCGGTTGGCTTCGAACTCGCTGCTCGAAGGCCTGGTTTTCGGGGCCAGAGCGGGCGAAGCGGCGGCCGGTGATAGACCCAAGTCTCAAGTCCCAAGTCCCAGGTCGAAAGACCAAAGCGAAAGGTCCGATTCTCGATCTGCCGTAATATCCACGGCTGTCAAAAAGCGTGTAAAACGTGTGATGTGGGAACGGGTTGGGATACTGCGCGACCGCGATTCGCTGGTCAGGGCCATTCGGGAATTTGAGCAGATTTCGGCATCGAACCTCGGCACTTCTTCGCGAAATTTCGTTACGCTCGCGTTGCTGGTTTCAAAGGCGGCCTTGTGGCGTGAAGAGTCACGCGGCGGTCATTACAGGACTGATTTTCCCGACCAGGCAGAAGACTGGCGTGTGCATTCGGTGCAGAGAATAGGCGAATCGATCTCCTCAGCCAGCCGCATCGATCCCGACAGTGCGTCCGCGGCCCGAACGTGAAGAGGCATCATTCGTCCATTTTTTTCTTCCTCTTCATCTTCTTCCGCGGTTTGGATTTAAAGCTAACAACGCAAGGAGATGAATAAGAGGAAAAAGAAGGAAAAGAAATCCGGGCGGATGCGGAGTTCTGACAAAAGCGGCTTGATTGAGTTATACTTTCGCCAAATCACATACCTAATTTCCCTATAAGGGTTAACACAATTCTATGTCTTCGAATGCTACAACTCTGAACCTGGCGTCTATCGTTACGCATCACGCACGGCTGGCCCCGCAGAAAGAGGCGATTGTTTGGAACGACGTGCGTCTTACATATGGACAGCTCGACGCGATGTCGAACAAGGTCGCCAACGCGCTTGTTCAGATGGGCATCGGCCAGGGCGATAAGGTGGCGTTGAACTGCCCGAATTTGCCGTATTTCCCGATAGTTTATTACGGAATAATGAAGGCCGGTGCGGTCGTGATACCGACCTGCGTGCTGTTTACGCCGCGTGAGATCGCGTATCAGCTTCGCGATTCGGATGCCAAGGCGTTGTTCGCTTTTGAAGGAACGCCGGAGCTGCCGATCGGTGCTTCGTGCAAAGCGGCTTTTGACGAAGTCGATTCGTGCGAAAACCTTGTAATCTTACCGATGGAGCTGACCGCTCCGTCGCCGTTTCCAGAGCACAAAACATTGCCGCAGTTGATCGCTGCCCAGCCGGATACGTTCGATATGTTTCCGACCGCGCCCGACGACACTTGTGCCATTCTTTACACTTCGGGGACGACCGGTCAGCCGAAAGGCGCCGAGCTGACGCATCTCAATATCTGGTCGAATATCGTCACGACCTACAGCATCCATATGCCGATGCTCGATTTCACTGACGGCCAGCAGAAGACCGTGTTGATAACGCTGCCGCTTTTTCACACCACAGGTCAGACGGTGCAGATGAACACGAACATCTACGGTGGAAATCGCGTTGTCCTGCTGCCGAAATTCGACCCGAAATCGACGCTTGACACGATGGTTAAGGAAAAGGTCAATTTCTGGGTGGGCGTGCCGACGATGTACTGGGCATTGCTGAAATACGCTGACGAAACCGGTTATGACATCAGCCATGTGAAAGAGAATATGAAAGTCTGCACTTCGGGCGGAGCACCGATGCCGGTCGAGGTGATGAAGGAATTTCAGGAGCGGTTCGGCGTGCGTGTTATGGAAGGATACGGGCTGTCGGAGACATCACCGCTCGCGACATTCAATCATTTCGAGAAGCCTTCGCGGCCCGGGTACGTCGGCCAGCCGATATTTGGCGTCGAGGTTAAGTGTGTCGACGAAAACGACAACGAGGTGCCCCGCGGCGAACGCGGCGAAG
>CADEEU010000138.1:0-7528 GCA_902826385.1 uncultured Acidobacteriota bacterium
GTGCTGCCGAACGCAGGCTTGCCCGAAGTAAAAGACGGCAAGCAGCATTACGACGAAACGCCCGAAACCTTTGCGGCACAGGTCGAGCATTTTGCCAGGGATTTTGGTACGAACATCGTCGGCGGATGCTGCGGCACGACGCCGGACCATTTGAAGCTGGTAATAGAACGCGTCGGTAAGATCCCACCAAAACAGCGCGATGCTAAATTGACGCCGTCCGCTTCGTCGATCTATTTTCAGCAACCTTACACTCAGGACGCTTCGTTTTTAATCGTCGGCGAACGCGTCAACGCATCCGGTTCGAAAAAGATGCGTGATCTGCTCGACGCCGAAGATTGGGACGGGCTGATCAACCTCGCCAAATCGCAGGAAAAAGAGGGCGCCCACATCCTGGACGTGAATGTCGATTTCGTCGGCCGCGACGGCGTGGCGGACATGCACGAACTCGCCGCCCGGCTGGTGACGAACGTAAAGATCCCGATCATGTTCGATTCGACCGAGTGGGAAAAAATGGAAGCCGGACTCGAACACGCGGGCGGCAAATCCATTCTCAACTCGACGAATTACGAAGACGGCGAGCCGCGATTTTTGAAAGTGCTTGGGTTGGCGAAAGAATACGGTGCCGCGGTCGTCATCGGCCTGATCGACGAAGACGGAATGGCCCGAAAAGCCGAAGACAAGCTGCGGATCGCACGGCGTGCGTATAGACAAGTCGTCGATTTCGGCATTCCGGCGCACGATATTTTCTTCGATCCACTGGCGTTGCCGATCTCAACCGGAATCGAAGAAGACCGCAAAAACGCAGACGAAACGATAACCGCAATTCGACAAATCAAAGCCGAAATGCCGGATGCGAACCTGATTTTGGGCGTGTCGAACATTTCGTTCGGCTTAAGCCCGGCGGCGCGTGTCGTTTTGAATTCGGTGTTCCTGCACGACTGCGTCGAGGCAGGAATGAACTCGGCGATCGTCAATGCGTCGAAAATATTGCCGCTAATGCGCTTTAGCGAGCACGAGATCGATACCGCCCGCTACCTAATTTACGACCGGCGGAAGTTTGACGGCGACGTCTGCACCTACGATCCGCTCGCCGAATTTACGACGCTGTTCCAGGGCAAGACGGCACAGTCGATTAAGCCCGATATCACTAACCTTCCCGTCGAAGAACGGTTGAAAGAACACATTATCGAAGGCGAAAAGATCGGGCTGGAAGACTCGTTGAAGGAGGCGTTGAAAACCTATCCGCCGCTGGATATTATCAACAATCTTCTGCTAGATGGGATGAAGGTCGTCGGCGATCTGTTCGGCAGCGGGCAGATGCAGCTTCCGTTTGTTTTGCAGTCGGCCGAGGCGATGAAGGCAGCCGTTAAATTCCTCGAGCCTTTTATGGAAAAGGCCGATTCGACCAACAAGGGCACGATGGTGCTTGCCACGGTGAAGGGTGATGTGCACGACATCGGCAAAAATCTGGTCGATATTATTTTGACCAACAATGGCTATATGGTAGTAAATCTCGGCATCAAACAGCCGATCGACAGTATTCTCGAGTCGCTTGCGGAGACAAAGGCCGACGCGGTTGGAATGAGCGGCCTGCTCGTAAAATCGACGCTCATTATGCGCGATAACCTGGAGATTATGAACGAGCGGGGAATCAACGTTCCGGTAATTTTGGGTGGAGCCGCTTTGAATCGCCGATACGTCGATAACGATCTTGTCCCGCTTTACGACGGCAAACTATTTTACGCTCGCGATGCCTTTGACGGACTGCATGCGATGGACGGCATAACCGCGGAACGCGGAACGCGGAATGCGGAATCGAAGGCGGCGGTTGCTGGGGCAGAACCGCCTGCGTCAGCAGGTGGCGGAGCGCCCAAGGAGAAATCAAGATTACGCGATGTCGAATCTTTACCGCCCGCTGACGCAGGCGGTTCTGCCCTCGAGGACCTCGTCGGTGAAGACGCGAAGCTTGGGCAGGAAGCTGCTCGGGTTTCCTCGCGAAGATCGGGCGACAGTTCACACACAACTCCTTCGGACATTTCTCGTAATATCGAGATCCCGAAAGCTCCGTTCTACGGCTCGAAAGTCGTCGAGATCACCGATCTGACAAAAGTTTTCGCGTTCATCAACGAAACCGCTTTGTTCAAAGGCCAGTGGCAATTCAAACAGGGCCGCAAATCGAAGGAAGAATACGAACAGATTTTAGACGAGACAGTTTATCCGAAGTTTACCGAAATCAAGGCGAAGGCGATTCGCGAGAAACTGCTGGAAGCAAAGTTGGTCTACGGATATTTCCCATGTCGATCGAGCGGAAACGATCTGATAATTTACGAGGACGATGAACGCACCGAACGGATGCGTTTCACCTTTCCGCGACAGCCTCTGGAACAGCGTGGAGGAAAGAATCTCTGCTTGGCTGACTATTTTAGGCCGACGAACCGGCCGCCCGCTGTCGCAGGCGGTTCTGCCACTGACGTCGTCGCGTTCCAACTGGTGACGATGGGACGAAAGGCCAGCGAACACGCGGCAGAGCTTTTTAAGGCCGATAATTATCAGGACTATCTTCTGTTTCACGGCCTATCGGTCGAATCAGCCGAAGCCCTCGCCGAGCTTTGGCATAAACGTGTTCGTGAAGAACTTGGCATTGCCGGAGCCGACGCGCCGGAACTGGCAAAGCTTTTCCATCAAGGCTATCAGGGCTCGCGTTTCAGCTTTGGCTACCCTGCGTGCCCGAATCTTGAAGATCAATCAAAGCTCTTCGAACTCCTCCAACCCGAACGAATCGGCGTCGAGTTGACCGAAGAATTCCAGCTCGATCCTGAGCAATCTACATCAGCGATCATCGTGCATCATCCGGAAGCGAAGTACTTCAATATAGAATAGTTTTCTAGTCCCGGCCTTAGGCGGCCTGTGCTATTATTCGTCTATGAATACCGACGTAATACTTCCGTTGGAAAAAATGACCGTTGCTGAAAAGCTTGATGTTGTCGATCGCATAATGGACGACCTTTCGCGAAACTCTTCGTCGATTCCCGTGATCGAGTGGCATGGCGAAGTTCTCAAACACCGTGCGGAAAATCTAGCGAACGGCACTGACCGATTCATAACTATCGAAGAAGCCGAAAAGCGGATTCGCGAAAAAACCGGGCGCCAGTGAAGATCGTTCTTACCGAATCGGCTTCCGATGATATTGCTGTCGGCTATTTGTTTTATGAAAGACAGTCTCCCGGTCTCGGTGACTATTTTGAATCTTCGATTCTTACCGACATTCACTCTCTCGTAATTTACGCGGGAGTCCACGAAATTCACTTCTAGATTTACTACCGTAAGATAGCCCGGCATTTTCCTTACGCGATCTACTACACGTTGGACGGCGATTCGATACGGATCTTCGCGGTTATCGATACTAGACGTGATCCGGTTTACATCGAAGACCGAATAGACCGTTCCTGATCGCAAATCGACCCAATGCCATGAGAATCGTCTGTCTTTCCGACACACACAATTGCAACGAACAGATCGACGTTCCGGACGGCGACATCCTCATTCACTCCGGTGATGCGACCGTAATGGGTACGGTTGAAGAGATCAAGCGGTTCGATGAATGGTTCCGCGACCTTCCGCACCGGCGAAAGATTTTTGTTGCGGGGAATCACGACTGGCTTTTCGAACGCAACAATGAACTTGCACGGACGTTATTGAACGCGAAAATAATTTACCTTCAGGATTCGCTTGCCGAGATCGACGGTCTCAAGATCTACGGCTCGCCGTGGCAGCCGCGGTTTTTTGATTGGGCATTCAATCTGATGCGCGGGCCGGAGTTGGCGGCGAAGTGGAAGCTTATTCCCGACGACATCGACATTCTGGTCACGCATGGGCCGCTGCACGGGATACTCGATCTGGTCCCGAGACAAGGTTGGGACGAGAACACGGGTTGCGAAGAACTGCGGAAGCGAGTAGAGCAGATTGCAGAACTTGGAAGGCTAAAACTGCATGTGTTCGGCCACATTCACTGCGGTTACGGCACGCATGAGGAGTTCGGGGTCAAGTTCGTTAACGCCTCAACCTGCGACGAGCAATATAACCCGACTCAGCCGCCGATCGTTATCGATATTTAAAGGCCGATCCCGTCAATCCTTTCAACCGGCACATCTCTACACTTTCCTATTACCATTTGGGGCCGGTTACGGCGTCTCATTTTTTGATGCAAAATGAGACGGGTTAAGCATCCTGTTTGCAGCGTTTAAGCCCGATTTCGTCTCACATCGTTCGGGACATAGCGACGATATTGTAAAATGAGACGATTTCGGCTCTAAATGTTGCAATACAACAGGTTATGTCTGCTGTTCGAGATTTTGACTCATCACGGAATCGACCCCTGACAATCTTAACTAAGTTTGAATTTTGAAAGATCGAGAATATTGGCGCGAAGGCCAACATTCGTGTTTGGTCACTTTCGCAGATGTTGCGTAGATTGTCAAATATTTTATATACGAAACATCGACGAGCAAATATCAGGGCGGTCGTTTCCGACAGCCCTGATATAAAACTCTACGCCCGGAATCAGTTGGTTGTAAAGTTCACATCGGTTGCCGCCGCGTTGTGCGTTCGCACGATGTTTGCAGGGGTAAACGTCGTGCTCCGGCGTGGCTGCGGGGTTATCGTGTAGGTCGTTCCAAATCCGACCTGCGGGAAATTGAAATAACCAAACGTGTTAGTGATAGCCACAACCGGCGATGGGCCTCCTGTCAGGACGACGTAGACACGCGGTGCTCCGCGGCCGCCTGGAGTTGTGATTCGTCCTCCGATATCACCGTTGGCCAACGGAGTACTTGAGATTGTGAAGCCGCCGCTTACATCGAAGAAGATGTTGCCGACCGCTTCCACCCTTACCCGAGCGGTGCTGGAATTCAAGTTCGGCGAGACAACGGTGTGAGACCCGTCGTTCGGCGTACTTGCAATCAATTCCGTCGGGAAGGTCGTTCCGCCGTCGGTGGACAAAAGAATCCGGACGTTAGCGGCGTTTATCGGTGCGCTCGCCGAACCTCCGACGTTCCACGTAATTGTCGGATTAGAACCCAGGAACCACGTCGTGCCCGAAGCCGGAGCCGTGACGGCAAACGCACTCGTTCCGGAAGCAACCGCGACAGTGGCGGTCGCGGTGTTGATTCCGCCGCCGTTAGCTCGGTTATCGCGTGCAATTACCTGAAAACTCATCGTTCGCGCAATGGCCGGTAAAAGCTCTCCTGTCAGAAAGCTGCCGGTCGTTGCGGGCGGGACGTTTGCGTTATTAAGTATGTACTGGTTCTGTGGAAACGTTCGTGAAGGGCTTGAGTTCGGAGTGTAAGGCCGGAAAAGCGGTCTTGCGCTCCCATCGGAATCCGTGTTCGGAATCGCGGTAGTTCCCGGTCCGAGGTCGTATTGCTGCCAGTCGTACGTAACTGTGTCACCGTTTGTGTCAGATGCACTGGCCGTTAGGGTAAACGGTGTCCCTATCGGAATATTGAACGCCGGGCCGCCAACGATACTTACGCTTGGCGGCGTGTTGCCGGTCGCGGCCGTAGCCCCGCACGAACCTCCCGTGGCAGGGTTTGTGCTGAACGCCACAATCTCTTCAAGACTCTTTACATGAAAAGTGTCGATACTGTTTCCCGCCAGATTCTGCGTTCCGCAGATGCCCGCGTAACCCATTATCGTTACTCCGCTGCCGGGTTCGTAGGCTGCGGTCGCTTCGCGATTGGCGCCTCCACAGCTTCCTGTGCCGCCGTTGAATGTGTGGTTGCCGCTCCACTGATGGCCCAGTTCGTGGGCCACATAATCGATAGCGAATGCGTCACCAGTCGGAGAGCTAAGTCCTGTTAGGCCACGTGCCTTTGACCCGCCGCACACAACGCCCAGACCCGCAACGCCTCCGCCGCCCGTTCCAACAAGGTGGCCGATGTCGTAATTGGCAGCTCCGATAACGGTATTGATGTTGTTCTGGTTGGCGGTCAGGTCGCCCGAAGTATTTGCATACGGGTCGGTCGCCGCATTGGTATAAATTATCAGGTCATTATTAGCGATCAAGACCATGCGAATCGCTACTTCACGCTCGTAAACCCCGTTCACCCGGGCCATAAGCGTGACCAGGGCCGCTTGCGCTCCGGCCACGGTCCCGCCGTGAAATGTGGAATATTCGCCGGTCGCGGCCATGGCAAGTCGATAGGTGCGGAGGTTTGTGCCGGAGATCACGGCTGGTGCCGACGGAGCGTCGGGCAAGAAGTCCTGAGCGCCTATTCTCTTTGGTTTCGATATCGAGCTTACGGCTTTTTCGCTCTCAAATTCGCACGAAAATCCGGCGGGTTTTGGGACATCGCGTTTGTAGTAGCTGATGTAATTCGACGTGTCGCCTTTCGAGTACGGATCTACCATCACAGTGCCGCGCGGCGAAAGGATCATTGAATGAAATCCGCTCGGCATAAAATCGAGGCGGACGGTGGCGGAAGGATCGTCGATGCCCTGGCCGCGATATGTGGCGCCTAATTCCGGGTATTTCTCGATAAGTCCGGCCTCTGCCACCGGCGAGTGCTCGATCCTGAACCTCTCGAACGTGCCGTCAGGCATAGGCAGCGTGATTATCGTGTTCGACATGCCAAAGCCGTCCCGGAATTCCGCCGGGGCAGAATCAAGGATGGTTTTCATCATCAATTTGTCTAATCTAAAGGTGCGATAATTCTCAGGAACTATCGATTGCTCGGCCGACCGAAGCGCCGACGAAGAACTGCTGATCTCTCTCCAAACGCCGTCACGCGAAGCCTTTTGGGCCAATGACTGGCCGACGGCAAAGAGCGAAATGGTCACAAGCAGGAAGAGTGGACGAATGGACCTCTTGAACATTGAGATTTACTCCTTTCGAAAATGAAAAATTAGGACGTTTTTTGGCGTTTAGAGAAGCAAAAATTTTGCCGCGTGCTTTGGGTACAGGACTAACTTTTACAAACGGTCAAACCTCACGCCGTGCGGTTTCTGAAAAACAATATATTAGCTAAAAAAAACGATAATGTCTATAACTTTTCGGGATAGGTGGTGCGAGAAGGACGCGGGTCGTTTGCCGTATTTCTGCTTTGCGTTTCTTTGCGATCTTCGCGGGCTTTGCGTGAGAAAGAAAAGAGGATTTCACGCAAAGATCGCGGAGGACGCAAAGAAAACCCAAAGGAGGATGACGAGTTGTCTTAAACACGACAAGATAGGGATACCGTCCCGGAATCAATAGTGCAGTTATTTATTGAAGATCTGAGAGGAAATCCTGAAAAACTGGACGAAGCCGATGATCGAGCCGAGAACAATTCCGACGACCATTCCCCATGGCGAGCTGCCGAACAGAAGGTCAGCCCCCCAGCCGAGGACCAGCATAAACACGACCGAGCCAAAAAAAACGACGCCCATCGACCAGGCAAGACCGCTGCGGCGCACGGTTTCGGCCGTCGATTCGGGTTGGGCCGAGGATAGAATGAACGGCTCGTCGCTCGCGGAACCGAGTCTTTGAAGCTCG
>CADEEU010000138.1:7538-8817 GCA_902826385.1 uncultured Acidobacteriota bacterium
TCGGCTGTTTCGCGTTTTCTTCTCGTCACTGAGCCGTCCGTCGTCGCGGCCGCGCTATCATCGTCATCGCCGAGAAGTTTTATCATCAGGTTGCTCCAGGATAGGCCACGATCATGGAGTGGTCGCGGCCCGCGTTTCGCCGCCGGATTGCAGCAGCACGAACAGCTTATCCTGAATTTCTGGATTTGTAACCAACCGGCTGTGCGATTCGCACTGATAAAGTTCGGAAACGATGGGAAGCACGGTCTTTTTGCCCGTCGCGACAAGACTTTCGCCCGCCAGCGAACGTTTCGTTACGACGCTGTCGCCCAGTGCGAACAGAAGGCTTTTTAGCTGCTCGCCGCTCACTTTCTCACCATTTGAACGGGTGAATGAATCAGGCTTGAAATGTGTTTCCCACCGGTCCTTTTTTTCGTCCCGAAGCATTAGGACCGCGTTTTGCGTTTCCTTGCAATCGGCCCCCATCAGATAAAATGAGACGGGCACCTTTTCGCTGGTATTGGCGTCGAGCGCGGCCTGAAAGCGTTTGGCACGAAGCAGAGCTGCACGAAAATATTCCTGAGCGGCCCTTTGCTCGGGAGCCTCGAACTTCTTTGAAAAATCGTCGTCACGCCAAACGGCCCAATCGTATTTTTCCCACATTGCGGGATCGTAAATATCGATAATTAGCGGCTTCAAATTTTCGTCGTATATCAGCGCGCTTCCTTCATGCGGAAGCAGCTGATAAATTGATGGAATCGTGAAAACATCGAACCGGCTGAGGTTTTGAATAAACGGCAGGTTCAGTCCGCCGCCGATGTACGAAAAGCCGTTCAGCAAGGTTTTCAGCGCGTCCACCGAGCCTTCGTTCGGAGTTCCAAGCAGGAATATTTTGTCGAAGTGTCGTGCTCCGGCCCAGGTCGGCCGCGGTGTTCCGGCCGGAATATCCGCGTTGCCGTACATCGCCGCGTAACGTGATATCAAGCCGCCCATCGAGTGCGCGACGACGTTTAGTTTCATGTTCGGCCGGCCGACATTCCGTTTGAATGTTTCGATGCGCCGTATTAAAAGCCGGGCGCTTTCTACGTTGTCTCGACGCCAATCGTATGGAAAAACTAGAAAAGTGTCCTGATGATCGCCGCGGCGAGCAGTGTCCCACTTGACCTCGCGGTAGCCGCGTTTTTCAAGGGCATCGATCAAGCGTTCGTAAATCTCTATTTCCGGCAGAAATTTCAGGACCTTGACGTTGCGGATTATGTCTTTCGTGACCAGCGTATCGCGATTTTTCGCGAGTACCGGC
>CADEEU010000139.1 GCA_902826385.1 uncultured Acidobacteriota bacterium
TCGGCGGCGTGAAGCGATTCGTCCAGCGTGATCCCGAAACCGCGTTTTAGCAGCACGGGAAATTCCTGCTGCCGGCCGACGCTTTTTAGCAACTCGAAATTCTGCGTATTTCGCGTGCCGATCTGAAGCATCACGCCGGTCGGGCGGCCGGTTTGATCGAGCGCGTTATTTATCTCGGCGACGTGCGATTCATGCGTCACCTCCATCGCAATCACCTTGATTCCGTACTTACCCGCCAGGTCAAAAACATACGGCAGGCAGTTCTTGCCGTGGCCCTGAAACGAGTATGCGCTGGTGCGTGGTTTGTAGGCGCCCATGCGGGTACAGACCTGGCCGTGATCTTTCAGCGCACTCATCATCGACTCGGCGCTTTCGGGCGAATCGACCGCGCACAAACCGGCGAAGATGTTGAGATTGTCCTGACTGAAATCGACGCCGTTGTAGATGAATCCGCTCGACCGGCTGTCGTCCTTGTGACGGCCGAGGACCTTGTACTGTTCGGAAATACGGACCACATTATTAACTGCCTGAAATGCACGCATCTCTTCGACGGCAAGAGCGGACGTGCCGCCGATCAGATAGATCTCGGTCAACGTCTGCTCGGCGCCCTGCACATGATGAATGCGATATTCGATATTCGTCAGGTTTTGCAAATGGCCTTCGAGCCGTTTGTACTCGCGCGATTCGAGGCTGATGTTTGGTTTTAGGATAAGGATCATATTCTGGGAACGCAGGCGCCCTCGCCTGCATGAGTGCGAAGCACGAACAACTGTTGCCGCGCGACAATTCTGAGAATGTCAACATAAGGACGCCGCTGGAAAACGCGGCGTTGCAGGCGAGGGCGCCTGCGTTCCCTGCTTAGAGTCGCACGGTTGGGTACCTCCCTAAATACCTGACATCCGCAGCCTGCTCACGCACTTCATTGAGCGCTCCGGTCAGTTCGCTTTCGTTCGCCGGAGGCCGCACATCGATATAAAAGTAGAATTCGGCCGGAGAATCCTTGATCGGGCGGCTTTCTATCTTCAAAAGATCGATGTTACGTCGCACGAACGACCGCAACGCGTTGTGCAGCGACCCGGGCTGATGCCGTAGAGTGAGTACCATCGAGATCTTGTCGCCGCGGTTTGCGTCATCGGGTTTTGGCGACAGCAAAGCGAAACGCGTAAAATTCTCCGCGTGGTCCTCGATGTGCCCGCGCAATATTTTGCCGCCATACAATTCGGCGGTGCGGCGAGAGCCGATGCCGGCCCGCGTATGGTCATTACTCTCAATGGCTCGCTTGACGCTGCCCGCAGTGTCATCCGCCGCGATACGTTTAAGGTTCGGGTGCGCCGCAAAAAAGCGTTCGCACTGTGCCAACGCGGCCGGATGAGACTCTACGGTTTCGATGGTTTCGAATTCCGCTTCCGGACACGAAACCAAGAAATGAGACACCGGCAAAATAATTTCGGCAACTATGTTGAGCGAGCTTTTCAGCAGCAGGTCGTAACACCGATGCACCGAACCGACCAGTGTGTTTTCGAGCGGCGTCAAAATGTAGTCCGCTTCGCTTCGGTCGATAGCCTGAAAAAGATCGTCGAACGTCGGAAAAGAAATCGCTTCGCAATCCTCGCCCAAAACGCCGAGCGCGGCTTCGTGGCTGAATGTGCCGCGTTCGCCCAAAAACGCGACGCGAGCGTGATCAGCCATCACATGCGATGCACTCGCCTTGCCTGTTTCGTGAACCGGTTTGTGATAGGTACGCTGCTGCAGGTGCAGCGATTCGTCGATGATGCGTTGAAAAATATTCTCGACGCTCTTGTCGTCGAACGGGCCGGGATTTTCCGAGGTCACGCGCGACAACACCTCGCGTTCGCGATTCGGATCGCACAACGATGTGTCGGTCTGCGTCTTAGCCGCACCGACGCGCAAAGCAATCTCGGCCCGCCGGTTCAGCAGCCGTAGAAGCTCGTTGTCGATACGGTCGATCTCCGCTCTCGGATTGTTTACGTCGCCGTCGCTCATTAACTCTGTTTCGATCTCGTCAATCTGTCCAGCATATGCTCTTATTCCTCCTATTCTTCTTGTTCGGTGGTTAAAAACTCAAACCACTGAACGAGAGGAACAGGAGGAATAATGACAGACTTCAGCCATCCTGTTTAGACAGCCCACAAAAACTGTTCTGGATTATCGTGCAGCGACTTGTCCTGGCCTGTGCGCCAATCGTGGCGGATAGTGGAGCAGACGTCGATTGCGACCGTGTCCTCGATCACCTCCGACGAATGCTCGACGCCGGCCGGAATGCAAACCATTTGATTCGCTTTAAGCAGCACATCGCCGTCCGGCAGGTGAAAGAGCCAAGCACCGTGCAGCACATAGATCATCTCTTCGGTATCATGCGAATGCGGCAGCGTCACCGCGCCCTTCTGCACCTCAAGCCGCCCGAGCGCAAGTGATTCGCCATAGACAGCCTTTCGGTGATAGGACGGATTTACTTCATCGGGTTCCAGTTGGTTTAGATCGTAGAACTTCATATGGGCATGTTGATTTCCTTAAGACTAATCCGTTTTTTTTTGTTCCGAATAAGTGAAAGGCGATACTCTCTGTTTACCTATCAGTTTTCATTTATAACCTATCACTTATTCCGGACCGGAAGCTTCTAGTTTTTCGCGGTGTTCACAAGTCTTCCCTGATCCAGCCACGGCATCATCGACCTCAGGCGTTTTCCGACGTCTTCGATCGGATGGTTCTGGCCTTCGCCTTCGAGGCGTTTGAAATTTTCCTTGCCGCTGTCGCATTCGCTCATCCATTCGTCGGCGAACTGGCCGGATTGAATTTCAGACAGAATTTTCTTCATCTCGGCCTTAGTCTGATCGGTAACGATGCGGCCGCCGCGGGTCAGGTCGCCGTATTCGGCGGTGTTCGAGACGGAGTAGCGCATATTGCTGATGCCGCCTTCGTACAGCAGATCGACGATCAATTTCATCTCGTGCAGGCATTCGAAGTACACCATCTCGGGTGAGTAACCGGCCTCGGTCAGCGTCTCGTATCCCGCCTGGATCAGCGCTGTCAAACCTCCGCACAACACGGCTTGTTCACCGAACAGATCGGTTTCCGTCTCTTCCTTAAAATTCGTTTCGATCACGCCCGCCTTACCGCCGCCGATCGCGGATGCGTATGAGAGTCCAAGATCTTTCGTGTCACCGGCCACGTCCTGGTGAACGGCCAGCAGGCACGGCACTCCGCGTCCTTTCTCATATTCGGCCCGAACAAGATGGCCTGGGCCTTTTGGTGCGACCATAAAAATGTTCACGTCTTCTCGCGGGACGACCTTTTTGAAATGAATCGAAAAGCCGTGAGCAAACGCCAGCGATTTGCCAGCGGTCAGGTTGGGTTCGATCTCGTTGCGGTAAACCGTCGGCGCGACCTCGTCCGGTACCAGCACCATGACGACATCCGCCATCTTAACCGCGTCACCCGTGTGCATTACTTCAAGACCGGCGTCCTCGGCCTTTTTCCAGGATTTGCTGTCCGGTGCAAGACCGACTATTACGTCCACACCCGAATCCTTAAGATTGTTAGCATGCGCGTGTCCCTGCGAACCGTAGCCGATAACGGCCACCCGTTTCGTTTTGATCAGTTCCGTGTTTGCGTCCGCGTCGTAAAAAACTTTCATATTTGTGTTGGAACGCGGACGCCCTCGTCCGCCCGGCCGCGTTCTAGGCGGCGCACGTTATGTCTTAGCTTGTCGAGTCACCGGCCATTGTTCGTGCTGCCGCACTCCCCAGTGTATTTATTGCAACATAACCGGTCCGCACGATCTCGTTCATTCCGAACGGTTCGAGCAAACCGATAAACCTGTCAACTTTTTCTTTGTTTCCCGACGCCTCGATTATCAAACGATCGTGTGTTATGTCAACGATCTTGGCCCGAAAGATATCGACAAGATTTTTGATCTCCGAACGGTTGTCGGGTGTGCGTGCGCTTACATCGATCAGAGCCATTTCGCGTTCGATATGCGGCAAGCTGGTAACCGATTTTGCCTCGCGTACGCGGGCCAGCCGTATGCACTGTTTAAGAATCTGGTCGATCACCGCGTCGTCGCCTTCTGTCACGATCGTGCATCGCGACCACCCTTCTTCGAGTGTTTTACCAACCGAGATCGTTTCGATATTGTACCCGCGTGCGGAAAACAGCCCCACGATCCGCGAAAGCTCGCCGGGTTCGTTTGCCACTAAAATTGAAAGCGTATTTCGCATTCGCTTTTTTCTTCTTCTTCTTTCTTTCTTCTTCTATTCCTCTTACTCTTCTCCTTCCGTGGTTAATTCCGAAAATGAAATACTACACCACAGAAGAAGAAGAGACGCTTATTCCGCGCTCTTCAGAATCATATTCCTCGTATCCTGCCCGGCCGGGATGATCGGGAAGACATTTTCTTCTTTCGTTACCACGATGTCCCAGATGGTCACGCCGTCGTGGGCCAGGCCTTTCTGTAAAACCTCAGTTAATTCACCCGGTGTCGTCGCACGTAGACCGAGCGCTCCGTACGCCTCGGCCAGTTTTACAAAATCGGGCGAAACGGACAGATCGACCTCGGAGTAAGCGCGGTCGTAGAACATTTCCTGCCATTGACGGACCATGCCGAGATAGCCGTTGTTCATGATCAGGACTTTCATCGGAATTTTATACTGGATGGCTGTGATGATCTCCTGATTGGTCATCTGAAATCCGCCGTCGCCGACCACCGCTACCACCGTTTGATCGGGACAAGCAAGCTGCGCACCCATCGCCGCCGGCAGGCCGAAACCCATTGTGCCGAGGCCGCCGCTGGTCAGCCACTGGCGCGAACGTTTGAACGGATAAAATTGAGCAGCCCACATTTGATGTTGACCGACATCCGTAACGATTATCGCGTTGCCGTTTGTCAGTCGATGAAGTTCTTCGATCACCTGCTGCGGGTTTATGTCGGTTGCCGAATATGTACAGCCAAACGGAACTGCGTCCAGCCATTCCTTCAGCTTTTTCCACCACGGCTCGCGCTTCGCTTTGCCGGCATTCAGCTCGGCCGCATCACGGGCCTCGAGTCTGGCCGCGATACGCTCTAACGCCGACCTGGCATCCGATACTAAAGAAATGTGCGGCTGTTTTACCTTGCCGATATTCGACGGGTCGATATCGATATGAATTATTTCCGCCTGCGGTGCGAAAGTGGCGAGTTTTCCGGTCACGCGGTCATCGAACCGCACACCGACGGCCACGAGCAGGTCGGCTTCCGAAACGCCCATGTTCGCCGCGTAGGTGCCGTGCATGCCCAGCATGCCGAGGGACAATTTGTGGGCGGTCGGAAATCCGCCCAGGCCCATCAGCGTCGGCGTCACCGGTGCCTGGAGCAACTCGACGACCTTCATCAGTTCGTCCGCCGCGCCGGACGTGACGATGCCGCCCCCGACATAAAATATCGGCCGTTCGGCCTCGATCAACCTGTCGGCGATCATATCAAGAATCGCTTCGTCCGCCGGGAAGAAAAGGTCTTCTCTGAGGACGGGTTCAAATCTCTTTCTCGGCTTATCGCAGATAATGCCGGTAATGTCCTTGGGAACGTCTATAACTACAGGCCCCGGCTTTCCGGTCGCCGCAATGTGAAAAGCTTCGTCGATGATCGCCGCAAGGTCGCGAACGTCTCGCACGAGGTAACTGTGCTTTACGATTGGCAGTGTCAAGCCGAAAGTATCTACTTCCTGAAAAGCGTCGGTCCCGATAACCGGCAGCGGAACCTGGCCGGTGATCACCACAAGCGGGATCGAGTCCATATAAGCGGTCGCGATTCCGGTTACCGCGTTGGTTGCTCCCGGACCGGACGTTACGATCGCCGCTCCGACCTTTCCGGTTGCACGCGCATAGCCTTCGGCCGCGTGCACAGCGCCCTGTTCGTGCCGGACGAGATAATGCGTAATCTCATCGCGAAACCGCCACAGCTCGTCGTAAATATGCAAAACGGCACCACCGGGCAAACCAAAGATGGTATCGACGCCGTTGCGGATCAGCCCCCGCACAAGAATCTCGGCCCCGCGCATCTGTTTGTTCTCGGGCTCGCTGGGCAAAACCGTTTCTGGGGCCAATATTTCGGTCGATGCGTCTCGCATATCTCTGAAATCGTAAAAGGCCGTCATTTTCCTTTCGGATGACGGCCTTTTTCTCAAGAACTTATCTGTCGAGGTTAGACATCATCCGATCCGCGCGTTTCGCACGGCTACGATAATGCTAATAAAATAAAAGTTCTGTATCACAAAAAGTTATTTATTTTCGACAAACATAATACCGCGATAGGGCGTTGGATGTACTATAGAGAATGTTTTTTGGATTGTAAAGTCTTTTTTCCAATAAAAGCAAAGGGACGCTCCCCTGATCCGGAAAGCGTCCCTTTAGAGAAAGAGCGGTACTTAGTAGATGAACGAAGCCTGCGTCGGCACATCCGCCGGCTGTCCGAACTGCTGGACCAATTGTCCGCTTGCCGAGCCGATGATGTACCACGCAGCGTTGGATGACCGGAACACTGCAACATCGGACTTCCCGTCACCGTCGTAATCCGCCGCAACCGGAACGTCGCCGTTCTGACCCCAGTTTATGGTGTTGAATCCACCCGTCGATTGGCTCAAGAACCACTGTCCGGTTGACGGCCGGAACACCGCAAGGTCGGTTGAACCGTCTCCGTCATAATCCGACGGAACGGCGATGTCGCCAGCCGCACCCCATGTCCGGATAAGGAAGCCAAGAGTTGACCGTATGATGTACCAACTATTATCGGAAGGCCTGAAAACGGCTATGTCGCCGCGGCCATCATTATCAAAGTCGCCAACGACCGGTTTGTCTCCGGCTGCTCCGAACTGGGTAACCGCCTGACCGCCGTCGGAAATGAACCTTGCGTACCAGGTGTTGTTTGACGGACGGAAGACGACCAAGTCTGTTTTGCCGTCATTGTCGCGGTCGGTCGGAACAGGGAGATCGCCGTTAGCTCCCCAGCCGAATGTCTGGAATGTCTGCGATTGCGACATGAACATAAACCACGTTCCGGTCGAAGGCCTGAAAACCGAAACATCGGTCTTGCCGTCGCCGTCGTAATCGGCCGGTGTCATTCGGTCGCCCGAAACGCCGAACGTTTGGGCCGTAAAGCCGGCCGTTCCGCGAAGCAGATACCAGGTGTCATCGGACGGACGCCGGACAGAAAGGTCGCTGCGGCCGTCACCGTCGTAATCGAACAATGTTCCGGCCGACGGCGGTGGAATCGAATCCGAAATAAACACGACCGCGGTGTTTGGCACGCCGAGCGTCGAACCGCCGCCTGTCGCGTTCGACAAAATAAGATTGAATGTCTCGTCCACTTCCGTAAGCCCGTCATTTGCTATCGGAATAGTAAACGAACGCTCGGTCTGGCCTCCGGCAAAAGTCAGCGTTCCGGAAACCGGAGTGTAGTCCAGCCCGCCGGTGGCCGTTCCGTTAGAGGTGGAGTAGTTGACAGTCGCTCCGGCCGACAAGCCGCCGGTACGCTGAACGGTTACAGAGATGGACCCGCTGGACTCACCTACCGAATACTCGGCTGACGTAAAGCGAAATGCACCGCCGATATCGTCATTCAAAATTGTCCCGATTCCCTGTCCGTTAGCGATTGTTGCTCCGACCGGGTCACTCAGATTTAGCGAGAAGTTTTCGTTCGGCTCGTTCGTAAAATCGCCGTTGACCAACACCGAGACTTGTTTGGTGGTCTGGCCGGGATCGAAGGTCAGCGAACTCTGCTGAACCGCCAGATAATCTACGGGAGCGGTTGCAGTTCCGTTTGCCGTCGCGTACAAAACGGTAACCGGCTGGGCCGACTGGCCCGCCAGCGAGACAGTAAAGTTGAAAGTCGTGGTGCCCGAGTTTCCTTCGCTCAACGTCACGTTGTTGACCGATAGCGCCGGAGCGTTATCGTTGTCGACAATCGTTAAAACTGCGTTTACCGGAGAACCCAGTACGGCACCGCCGGTTGGATTCTCAAGCGCCATAATCACCGTTTCGTCCGACTCGTCGGTAGTGTCGTTAGTGATAGGAACATTTACCGTCTTAACGGCCTGATCGGGTTCGAATACCAGCGTCGTCCTGACACTTGTGTAATCGTCGCCCGAGACTGCGGAGCCGTTCACCGTGACGAACCGGACCGAAACGCCCTGTGACAAACCGCCGGTACGTGTCACGGTGATCACCGCGTTTCCGCCGCCTTCATCTACCGAAAAGGTGGATGACTGAAATTGGACAGTTCCCGGTGTGTCGTCATTTAACAGTGTTGCGACGCCCTGAGAGTCTGAAATATTACCGTTGGTCGCGCTCGTCAGGTTCAGAAAGAAAGTCTCATCCGGTTCGGCGATAAAATCACCAAGTATGTTGACCGCAATCTGCTTCGACGTTTCTCCCGGATTGAACGTCAACAGCGAGTTCGAGATTGTCACATAATCCGATCCGCCTGTAGCAAGCCCGTTTTCGGTGGAGTAACTTACATTGACCGACTGGGCCGAGGCATTACTGAGGCTTACCGTAAACAACAGTTGGTTCAAACCGTTGCCTTCAGCCTGGGTTACGTCGTTTATCGTGATGTCGGGAGTGGAATCGTTGTCGAGAATGGAAAGCACTGCGGTACCAGGAACTCCCAGAGTGATCCCGACCGGGCTGCTAAGCGTGAGGTTCACTGTTTCAGTGTTTTCCAGGTTCGCGTCTTCAGTGATGGCAACACTGAAAGTTT
>CADEEU010000140.1 GCA_902826385.1 uncultured Acidobacteriota bacterium
TCCATCTTCGAATCCTCCATTTTTTCTTCGAGTCCTTGTGTTTTTAGTTAGTGGGAGGCACTAACGACCCAAAAAGCCGTAAATCTCCCAAACAGCGCACCGGTCGGTGAACATTACCGGGGCGTTTTTAGTCTGAAGACGTAACACGCCTTCATTGTTGGCAATTAAACCTAGAATTTAATTGAGTTTAAGTCTCGTTTCTGTATGCTGGCATACACGAGGGCAAATTTCGGGACGCAAACCCGCATTATTTTCTACTGAACTGCCTAAATGTACCCCGATTGAGGAAAAAAGAAAACTTGAGACCACACAAAGATGCCGGTTGGGCGAGGTGCGGCTTTTTGCGGAAACAGGCTGGATCTGATTGAAAAAGCAAAAAAGCAGCCGCTCTTACAAACGGCTGCTTTACAACTATAATGACGGCCTATGCCAGAAAATTTTTCTCATCCCGCCAAACCAGAGCGTATCCCGAGCCCGGTTTTTTGGGCTTATCGCCTTCACGCGGCGGGCGCGGCGGCGGCTTGTCCCGAGGCTCCACCTTTGGCGTTTCCTTCGGATCCTTTGGCGGCGGCTTTTTCTGATCGTCGTTACGCTGGGCCGAAACGGCAAGCGAAAGCGATCCGACCATCGCCAACCCTAAAAATAGCTGCTTAAATCTTTTCATCGTCTACTAAAACTCCTCTTTCCTCTCAATTTGAATTACGCATCGGGGAAGAGGGAAAGTGCGTCACTTTCTACTAAGGCAAACAAGATGCCAAAGCTCAGTTTTGACGCACCTACAAGGTTTTTGGTTGGAATGCATTATTTTCCTGCAAAACCGTCTTTACAAAACTTTACGATTTCCGTCATTATCATACGAAATCGTGAATTTGTGAACCAAAATTCTTCGAAATCGGCGTTCCTAGACCGAATTGACTGCCGATTGTCACTTCCCTAAACTCTTACCTATATGAGTGAAACAGCCCGTTCGACCGACCGCGTTCGTGCGGTACTCGTATTGGCCGCGACCGTAGGTACGATCGCGTTCAACTGGATAGCCGCGGCGGGCTATGTCAACGGCGTCACGCCGGCCGAGATATCGGACAAATACCCCACCGTTATTACACCCGCTGGATACGCGTTTTCGATCTGGAGCCTTATCTACCTCGGGCTTATCTGTTTCAGCATTTTTCAATTGCTCCCAGCCAATTTGACGCGCCTCCGGGGGTTTAGGTCGCCTTATATTTTAAGCTGTGCGTTAAATTGCGCATGGATATTTTTCTGGCACTCAGACCAGATAGCAATCAGCTTTGTGATAATCGCTGCTATGCTTGCGACGCTCATCGTAATCAATATCAAGGCGTCACGGCTTGAATCACTCAAAGATTCAATAGTCGTAAAAATACCGTTTGGGCTGTATGTCGGCTGGCTTTCCGCCGCGACGCTGGTCAATTTTGCGATTCTGCTCATTTACCTAAAGATCGAGACCGAATCGATTTCAAGCCTTCTCGGAGTTATCCTCATTTTCCTCGCCGCCGGTTTTGGCATATTTATGCGTGTCTCTTTCTCAAATTTCGTAGCGCCGTTCGCGGTTGCGTGGGCGTTGACGGCCATCGCGGTGAAACAGAGCGGCAACACACTTATCGTATCGGCGGCAGCGGTCGGTGTAATCGCCTGTTTGATTGCGGCGCTAAGTTTTGTGATCGGACTTCCATCCTCAAACACACGGGCCAGTGATAACTAAATGAACGCCGGAAAGATATGTGTCTCGCTCTGTTATAAGACCGCGAACGAGCTCTTTTCCCAGATCGACCGGGTGAAGCCGAATGCGGACATCATCGAGTTACGTCTTGATTTCCTTGACGCAGGTGAAGTTTCCAAAGTCGTGGGTTTGGTAAAAAACGACCGGGAGGGAAATTCAAAAATGCTTCTCGCGACCCTCCGCTCAAACGATCAGGGCGGACACAGACCGTTGACGCCGGAGGAACGCGCGGAGTTTTGGTTCAACGATCGAGAGCAGCCTTTCTGGGGCGGCGATTTTGAAGAAGACGTTGTAGAAGAGGCCGCAAACTGGCCTTGGCCGAATAGAATTGCTTCCTATCATGATTTTTCTGGTCGAAGATATGATTTGGAGACGGTTTTCGACCGGTTGAATAAAACTTCCGCAACGCATCTGAAGATCGCGATCCACTCTGAAGATATTACCGACGCCATACGCGTCTGGAACCTCCTAAAAAAAGCCGCGAGTGAAAACAAGCCCTTTATTCCCGTCGCCATGGGCGAAGCCGGCAAATGGACGCGGATCTTGGGCTTGGCCCATGGAGCGTTCATGACTTACGCGTCAGCACATGTCGGAGCCGAGGCCGCACCCGGACAGATCTCGTTGGCCGATATGGTCGACGTATTTCGGGTAAAAGAACTCGACCGTGACACCGAAATTTTCGGCGTGATCGCCGGCGACACAAGCTATTCGATCTCACCATGGATGCAAAACGCAGCCTTTAAAGCAGCAGGTATGAATCGCGCTTTTATTCCGCTTCAGACAAGCGACCTCGATGAGTTCATCCGGCGAATGGTCAGAACGGAAGCGAGAGAGGTCGAGCTAAACTTTAGAGGATTTTCAGTCACAAATCCGTACAAACAGTCGATCATGAAGTACCTGGATGAAATAGAGGAAACTGCGTTGAAAATTGAGGCCGTAAATACAGTGAAGATCAACGGAAGCAAGCTTTATGGATACAACACCGATGCTCGGGGCTTCATTCAGCCGCTCAAAACCAGACGGGGAGATCTGAGAGGCGCAGGGGCCGCCGTTGTCGGTGCGGGTGGTGCGGCGAGAGCTTGTGTTTATGCGTTAAAGGAAGAAGGAGCGGATGTCACTCTTTTCGCGCGCGATCCTAAAAAGGCCTTTTGGGTCGGTGAAGAATTTGATATCGCCGTAAAAGCGATCCTACAACCGACCGAATCTTATTCCGCCGACATACTGGTCAACACGACGCCGCTCGGCACAAAAGGTGATAATGAAAACAGCACTGTCGCGACCGCCGACCAGCTAAAAAATGTCGGACTGGTTTACGATTTGATTTATAACCCCGCCGATACTCTTCTAATGCGAGAGGCGTCAAAAGCCGGTATAACAGCAATCGGCGGGCTCGAGATGCTGGTTGCACAAGGTGTTAAACAATTCGAAATATGGACCGGCGAGGCGGCTTCAACCGAAGAAATGATCAACGCCGTCCGAAAGAAACTAGACCTATGAAAGTGCCAGAAGCCCTCAACTGCCCAAACTGCGGCGGCGCCGTGACCAGCGACAAGACAAAATGCGAATTTTGCGGCTCGCGTCTGAAGACTGTAGGCTGTGCCGCCTGTCTGGGAATGATGTTTCTGGGCAGTCAGTTCTGCGGGCACTGCGGTGCAAAAGCTTATAAAGCAGAGTTGCTGGACGACGCCGCGGCCGGCGACTGTCCGCGATGCAAGGTCAAACTGCAATCCTTAAAAATCGGCGTGGTAAATATCCGCGAATGCGAACGTTGCGGCGGCTTCTGGTCGGATAGCAATACGTTTGAAACCATCTGCTCAAACAAAGAACATCAAGCGTCGGTGCTCGGCTTCAGCGGCAGCTATGTCCACCCGAACTCCGGTCAGCCGACGATTTCTTACGTTCCATGCCCTGACTGTAAACAGCTGATGAACCGCAGTAACTTCGCCCGCTCGTCCGGCGTGATCGTCGATCTGTGCAAACAGCATGGCGTGTGGTTCGACGCGGGCGAGCTGCCGAAAATCATCGAATTCATAGACAAAGGCGGCCTCGACCGGGCACGCGAGAAAGAAAAAATTGTACTCACAGACGAGCGGTCGCGACTCCGCGACGAACAGCGGCGACTTGCGATGATGGAACGTCGATCAGGCAGCGGCGGACACTTTAAAGATGACGAGGGCGAATGGGGGATTGGCAAGGTCATATCGAGGTTGTTTGATCTGTGATGTACGAACGCTACAGCCGCCAAATTCTCTTTTCCAAAATCGGGTGGGCGGGCCAGGAAAGACTTCGTGCGTCCCGCGTGTTAATCGTTGGATGTGGTGCTCTCGGCGCTTCTCACGCCGAGATGCTCGCGCGAGCGGGGGTGGGAAAACTCCGCATTGTCGATCGGGATTTTGTGGAATTCACAAACTTGCAGCGGCAGACATTATTTAAGGAATCCGATGCGGCCGAACGCCTGCCGAAAGCTATCGCAGCGAAGGCGCGGATCGGGGAGATCAATTCGCAAATCGATGTAGAAGCATTGGTCGCCGACGTGAATAACTCGAACATCGAATCGTTAACCGACGGCTGCGACCTCGTCCTCGACGGCACCGACAATTTCCAGGTTCGATATCTGATCAATGACGCCTGCGTAAAGCACAAAAAACCGTGGATATACGGCGCGGCCGTTTCGAGTTACGGCACAACGATGACTGTGATCCCAAACGAGACGCCATGCCTTCGCTGCATTTTCGAAGAAATGCCGGATGCGGGAAGCTCGCCGACCTGTGACACGGCGGGCGTGATCATGCCGATAATCGCAAGCATATCGGCGATCCAGGTTGCAGAAGCGATCAAACTTCTAGTAAACGATACCGAGTCCCTGCATCGTTCACTTATCCAGATCGACGTGTGGCAGAACGACTGGCGAAAGATCAAACTGGCCGGGCCGAATCCTGATTGCAAAACTTGCGGAAAGCGAGAGTTCGAGTTTCTGGACGCAGATGCCCGCGAGTTTTCGGCCGTTCTCTGCGGACGTGACGCCGTCCAGATCGCTCCGCCGCGGCCGACCGAGATCGATCCTGAAAAATTTGCGGCAAAACTATCGAATATTCCGGGCGTCAAATGGAATGAGTACCTTGTGCGGTTTACCGTCGGCGACAATGAAATAACGTTGTTCCGGGATGGACGTGCGATAGTTAAAGGTACGGACGACGTTTCGGCCGCGAGGTCGCTTTATTCGAGATACGTCGGCTCCTGACAAACCGCGGACGACACTTTTTTCGTCCCGTCTTCGCGTTATAATAGGTGAAGGCAAGTAGTATGAGTACCAAGCCAAAAGTTGTGATCGTCGGCGGCGGTTTTGGAGGGCTGTGGGCAGCTAAGGCATTGGCTAACGAGGCGGTCGATGTGACGCTTATCGACCGCAAGAACCATCACGTTTTTCAGCCGCTTTTATATCAGGTTGCGACGGCCGTGCTGAGCCCGGGTGAGATTGCCACTCCGATCCGGCGTATTCTTCACTACGCAAGAAACATCGAAGTAATTTTAGGTGAGGTGACCGGCTTTGACGCTGCGAACAAAAAAGTGCGGCTTGAAGATGGTGCGGAGATTTCATTCGATTACCTGATCGTCGCTGCCGGAGCACGGCACGCGTACTTCGGTCACGACGAATGGGAAGTTTCCGCTCCGGGTTTGAAAACTATTGAAGACGCGGTGGAAATTCGACGACGCGTGCTGCTGGCGTTCGAGCTAGCCGAGCGCGAGGCCTATTTGAAAGGCTCGCACGAACCGCTGAATTTTGTAGTCGTGGGCGGCGGGCCGACCGGCGTCGAGCTTGCCGGTGCGATCGCCGGCATCGCCCGTCAGGCATTGGCTAAAGACTTTAAGGCCATCGACACAAAGAAAGCCCGCGTCGTTTTATTCGAAGGGTCCGACCGCGTGCTGGGGACTTTTGCCAAAGAACTCTCAGACAGCGCAAAGACTCAGCTTGAAGATCTTGGTGTCGAGGTAAAGCTGAACAGTTTTGTGACCGACATCGCTCCCGGCAAAGTAAAGGTCGGTGAAGAATGGATCGAATGCGACGTTGTGCTTTGGGCTACCGGCGTGGCGGCTTCGCCGATCGGGAAACAGCTTGGCGCTGAAACCGACAAAGCCGGACGTGTTCTCGTCGAACCGGACCTCTCAGTTCCCGGTCACAAGAACATATTCGTCATCGGCGACATGGCATCGCTGAAGCAGGAAAATGGCGAACCGGTTCCCGGTGTCAGTCCGGCCGCGATGCAGATGGGAGCCGCGACTGCAAGTAATATTCTGGCTGACACTAAGGCCAAAAATCGAAAGAATTTTCGCTACGTCGATAAAGGCACAATGGCGACGATTGGCCGAAGTAAGGCCATTGTCGATATTCAGGGTTTTCACTTCAAAGGCTTCATTGCATGGATGATGTGGCTGTTTCTGCACGTCTTTTTCCTGATCGGTTTCCGCAACCGCATCATCGTCATGCTTGAATGGTTCTGGGCCTATCTGACCCGCGAACGCAGTGCTCGGCTTATTACGGGCGATGCTGAAGAACTGCGCAACGCGCTCGCTTTCTTAGAACCCGCGGAGTCCGAGCCTATTAAAGAAACGCCGTCCGAAAAAGCAAAAGCGAAGGTTTCAGTCAAGTAACATCAACTGCCAACTAACCAACTATCCACTAAATTTAAAGCAGGTCGGTTATAGTTAGCTGGGAGTGTATTTTTGCTCACCAATGCCTTATATTTAGAGGAATTTAGTTCACCGCAATTATTCGCATGATGAAAATTTTCTTGCCTCTCGGACTTGTCCTCGTTTTTTCAATATTTTCCAACGCAGCCGAACCCTCGATCTGGTCGGTAAACTCAAAAGCCGATGTTCTGAAGGGCGATGCGCGCAATGTCTCGATCGACAGCAACGGCGCGGTCACACTAGCTCCGAAGCTGACCGAGATTTACAAGACAGAACAGCCCTACATATGGTCGAGCGCCGTGGACGCCTCGGGCAATGTCTATCTCGGAACCGGCGGAGACGGAAAAATTTTCAAAGTCACGAGCGGCGGGTCCGGTTCGTTATTTTCAGACCTTACCGAACTAAACGTTACAAGTATTGCGATCGGTTCGAACGGGGACATTTTTGCGGCGACCTCGCCTGACGGCAAAGTCTATAAAATAGACTCGAGCGGAAAATCGTCAGTTTATTTCGACGCAAAAGAAAAATACATTTGGTCGCTGGCCGTGATAAACGACGGCAGCCTCGCGGTGGGCACCGGTGAAGGCGGCAAAATTTACCGCGTGCGTTCGGCCAACGCCACGCCGGAATCTTCGCTGCTTTTCGACACGAGCGATTCGCATATCATCACGCTGGTCGCGGACAAGACCGGCAATCTTTACGCGGGAACCGATTCTAACGGACTAGTGCTCAGGTTCGGACCGGACGGCAAACCGTTCGCGTTGCTTGATTCTCCGCTGAGGGAGATTCACGAGCTTTCGATCGGCCCGGACGGTTCTGTTTACGTTCTTGCACTCGGCGATTCGGCCTCAGCCGCCGCTCCGGTGCCGAGCCCGTCGCCATCGACCGAATCGAAAACCATTTCGGTCGCCCGTCCAAATCCCGCGACGCCTGAGCCTCCGCAAAAAAGTAGATATGACCTGACCGGTGCCAAATCTGCCGTCTATCGGATTTTGCCCGACGGCGGTGCGGACGTGCTTTGGTCTTCGCCTTCGGTTTCCGGTTTTTCGATCTATGCACATCAGACCGGACGTGGCGTGCTGCTCGGAACGTCCGACAAAGGCCGCATCTACAACATCACAAACGACGGCCGTGAATCGCTTGCGCTTCAAACGGATGCCAGCCAGGTTTCGACTATTTTTAGTCAGGCATCGAATCTGTACGCAGCATCCAGCAACCAGGGGCGATTGTTCAGGATCGGGCCCGACACGGTCGCTGAAGGGTCGTACGAATCTTCTGTGCTTGACGCAAAATCGGTAGCGACGTGGGGCCGTATTTGGTGGCGGGCGACCGGAAACGTTCAAATTCAAACCCGCAGCGGCAACACCGAAAAACCCGAAGAGACGTGGAGCCAATGGACGAATGTAAACGGCGCGACAAGCGGCCAGGTCGCCAGCCCAAAGGCAAAATTTCTTCAGTGGCGGGCCGTGATGAAAAGTGCATCGGTCGGGGCCGCCCTAAACGAAGTCAGCGTGTCATTTTTACCCCGGAATATTGCGCCGGAAGTTTTGACAATATCTATTCTTCCGGCAAATTTAGGATTGCTCGCAAACCCGCCGGTGCAGATCGACCCGAACATCGAACTTTCGGGCCTCGACCCGCAGACTTTCGGCATTCCGATCCAGCCCGTACCGCCGCGTCGTGCCTTTCAGCGTGCGGCCCGGGCTTTTCAGTGGACCGCCGAAGACCGAAACGGCGACAAGCTCGTCTATGACGTTTACTATCGCGAGGTGACGGAAACGGCATACAAGCTGCTCCGCGAGAATATTTCCGAAACGTTTGTGACGATTGACGGGCAAGCGCTGGCTGACGGCCGTTACGTCGTGCGTGTGGTCGCCAAAGATTCGCCGGAAAACCCGTCGGGCCAATTCCTTAGCGGCGAGCGAACCAGCGAACCGTTCGACATCGACAATACACAACCGACGGTCATTGCGGGCGTACCGCAGGTAACGGGCGAAAATGCGCGGGTCACGTTTAACGCAGCCGACCGGTCGAGCTTTTTAAGCCGTGCCGAATACAGCATAAATGGCGGAGCGTGGCTATCTGTTTATTCTGAGGACGGCATCTCTGATTCTTCGGAAGAAAAATATGTCGTCGAAATTCCAGTTAAAACTACCGGCGAATACGTCGTCACTCTCCGCGTTTTCGATGCCAGCGGCAACTCTGGCAACGGAAGGTCCGTAATCAAAAAATAGGCGGATCTTGTGAATCGACATTGAGTAATGGCACTGAATAAAACAAGCATAGCCATAGTAAAAGGCGCAGCATCGG
>CADEEU010000141.1 GCA_902826385.1 uncultured Acidobacteriota bacterium
TAAAGAAAACTTCGCGGCCGTCCGGCGACAGCGTTCCCGCAAGCGCCCGTTCTTTGCCTTCCTCGGCGAACGTCAGCTGTTTCGGATTTCGACCGTCGATGTCCATTTTCCATATTTGCGCCGAGCCCGTGCGGTTGGAAGTAAAAATAACGCTGCTCGCGTCGGCCGCGATCGAAGGATCGGTGTTGTCCTGTCCGGCATTTTCGATCAGGCGAACGCGATTGCTGCCGTCCGGACTCATCGAATAAAGATCGGTCACGTTGTTTGCAAAGCTGCTGTAAACGATCTTGCCGTCAGGCGTCCATGCTACGCCCACGTAACCGTCCAGAGCTCGCTCGCCGAATGTAAGCTGTTTTCCCTTTTTTATGTCGCCTTCCGGCAGCAGCCACAAATGGGAGATTATTCGCTGCTGCCGCGTAACCAGCAGGCGGCCGTCCGCTGACAGACTGAGCCAAAAGTAACTTTCCAAATCGTTTGTCAGCCGGTTAATCTGGCCGTCCGGAAATGCAAGCATCCAGATCTGCGAATACGGTTCTTTTGCCTCGCGTGCCGTGATGACCAACCGCTTTCCATCGGGCATCCACAAAACTCGGAAGATCGCGCGCCATCGCGGAGTTTTTAACTCGGTTTCTTCCCCTGTCGCAACGTCTATCCACAAAAGTTTCGGAAAGAATTGCTGCTGCTGGCCGCTGGCTAATACTATCTTGCTGCCATCGGGCGACCACGAAGGTGCACCGCCGCGATAATCCCACGGAGCATTCCGCGCCGACACCTGACGTTCGCCGCTGCCGTCGATGTTGGCGAGCATTAGAAGATGCTGCGTCTGTCCCGGATCGCGGCGAATAAAGGCGAATTGCTTTCCATTGGGCGAGATACTGAAATCGCTCCAGACGTTATCCGTCAATTTCGTCAGCGGCCCGCCGAGCGCGGCCGTCTGATATATCGCGCCAACCTCAGCCTCCTCACGAAAAAACAGATAACGCCCATCCGATGAAAAAGCCAGCGAACGGTAGCCCTTTTTAGTAGTGGGTAATATCTGTATCGGGTTGCCCGCCCCGATCTGTTTTACCCACACACTGGCATCTTCCTCCTGAAGCCGGATGTAAGCCAGCAGTTTTCCATCCGGCGATATAGTCGGATAAACCACATCGCCGCTATCGGTTACTTTTTGAAACCGCACCTGCTCGATCGGGGCGACGGTCGATTCCGTTTTATCATTAGTTCTATTTGCGAATTTATAAATCCCAAAACCGGCCGCAGCCAGCACGAAAAAGCCCAGAAGTGAAAAAAGTACCGGACGGGTATACCACTGACTCCGTTCGAGTTCGGGCGACTGCGAAACAAGAGGCGTCAAAGTTGTCGCCGTCGACACTGGTGAGAAGGCCGCAGACTCTTTGGAAAGACCGGGAGAAAGAACTTCGGGATTTTCATCGGAGAAATCGGCACGGTCGATTCCTGCTCCGAGATTCCCTTCGCCAACAATCTTTACATCGCCCGCAAATCGATATCCGCGACGCGGGACCGTTTCGATGAACTGCTTGCCGTTCTCATCCGTGCCGAGCGCATTTCTCAGCGTGTAAATATTCTGGGTCAACACACCAGCTTCGACGAAGGTTCCCTGCCAGAGAGAATCGAAAATTCCCTGCCTGGAAACCACTCTTCCCTCGCTTTCGATCAACAGCTTAAGCAATCCGACTGCCTTTGGCGAAAGCGGAATCACCTCATCTTTCCGCCACAGTGTCGTGCCTTCGGCATCCAGTCGAAACTGGCCGAACTCGTACAAAGTGTTGAACCCGTTGGTCATAGACCTCTTTGAGATTTCTTTGACAACTTATTGAGGGCAACTTTGATGATCCATCATCACAAATTTTTTTAGGATCTGCGTCCTACCCAGCGAATGAAAGGCAACGAGTTTTGCCCTTTAGTTCTCCAGGCCGATGAATTTCGTCTTGGGACACAAATTATAACGAAGGAGTAATCGAAATGAAAACAATGCTACTAACAATCGGGCTGGTTCTTACATTCTCATTTGCCGCATCCGCGCAAAACACGCCGGGCGTAGACAAGCGCGAAAAGAACCAGAAACAACGCATCGTCGACGGCGTCAAGGACGGCGAGCTCGGCTTTAAGGAAACCGCCAAGCTGCTCAAGCAGCAGGCCGAGATCCGCAAGTTCGAACGCAAGGCCAAAGCAGACGGCACCGTCACACTCGGCGAACGCGTCCGGCTTCATCGCGAACTTAATCAGGCGGGCAACAACATTCGCCGGAAGAAGAATAACTAAGCAGATTGCCCTGGTGACGGATGCTCTCAAGTGCAACAGAGGTCCGTCATACTTTTAGTCGCAAGGAGCTAAGTGCTCTTTTTGCTAACTAAATTGGCCGTAACCGTAGGAGATAAAGAAATGAAAAAGTTTTTAATGATGTTCAGTATGTTCGTCGTGTTTGCGGCGGTCGCTTCAGCACAAGTTACCGGAACCGGAACGACCGGAACCGTCACAAAGTGGGTCACGCCGACCGAAGTGGGCGACTCCGTAATAAAAGAAGAAAACGGCAACGTTGCCATCGGCCAGTCCGTTGGTACCAATTCGCGATTTCGCGTTTTCTATCTGCCGCCGGACCGTAACGGCGCCAACGCTATTCACGGAACGCTTGGCCCGTCTCAGGAACCTAACGGACAAACGACGGGAAGCGCCGTTGCGGGCTTTGCTACAAACTCGATCGGCAATACCCAGGGAGTAAAAGGCGTCAGCTACAGCAACATCGGAATCGGTGTCCAGGGTGTCGCGGTAAACGAAACAGGAAGTAACAAAGGCGTACAGGGATCAAGTCTGAGTGACGAAGGAATAGGTGTTTACGGCGTTGCCGGAAGCACCACCGGCATAAATTACGGCGTTTTCGGTAAAAGCAACAGCCCTAACGGTTTTGCAGGCTATTTCGAAGGAAACGCCACCGTTACCGGAAACCTTTCCAAAGGTGGCGGCTCATTCAAAATAGATCACCCGCTCGATCCTGAGAATAAGTATCTCTCGCATTCATTCGTCGAATCACCGGACATGATGAATATCTACAACGGTATCGTCAAACTCGATGGCAGCGGTACGGCGGAAGTGACAATGCCGGATTACTTCGACGCGCTGAATCGCGATTTTCGCTATCAGCTCACCTGCATCGGCGGCTTTGCTCCGGTCTATGTCGCGGGCAAGGTCAGCGGCAATCGCTTCAAGATCGCCGGCGGCACTCCCGGAATGGAAGTTTCATGGCAGCTGACCGGTGTTCGTAAGGATGCCTATGCCGAAAAGCACCGGATCAAGGTCGAGGAGATGAAGCCGGTCGCGGACCGCGGTTCATACCTTCATCCCGATGCCTTCGGTAAGCCGAAAAATATTGCCAGACTTCGGCCTGAGATTTCGGCGGATAAAGTGAAGGAGAAATAACGACGCTCGTGAACTTAACGGAACGGCGGTTTGGCAACGAATTCAGCGTAAGCCGAACCGCCGCCGCAAAAATTCGTCCGTAAGTAATGAAGTAAAAAGGAAAGGACTATGACAACTAATACAGAAAAACCTGTGGGACCCGGCACATTCAGCCGTAATCCATACAGCGTCACAATTGCCGAGGACGGCAAGATATTCGTAAAGAAAGACGACTGGCTCAGTAAATATTCATGGGCATTATATGGCGACTATGACACGCTCGATGTTTTCGTTCGCGGGAATCCCGACCTTGTCTCCGCGACTGAGGAGATCAAGGGCATTAAGGAGATCGACGATGTCGATCAGATCAAAACGGGCGAATATCTGATCCACGAACCGACCTACTTTCACTGGATGGAAAAACGCGGCACGCCGATTCCGAAAAAACCGAACAAGCCCGTTAAACCCGAACATGTCCGCACAACGAACTGGATGGCTGCCAATCTCGGCGGACTGGACGGTGTGATTTTTCCAGGTTCCGCAGGTGCGATATTGTTGATATTTCGTAACCTCGACACAGGAACGAATTATTACTATGTGGTGCTGCGGTTGGGTTTCGGTGCCGGAATAAATTTCGCAAATATCGTCAAGGCAGCCAAGAATGCGATCCGGGCTCTAGGTGCGGCATTCTTAATAAAAAAAGCGGCCACCGCTAAGTTTGAACCTGTTTTTACCAGAATTCCCTTGAGTGCGAGGGACTTCGAACAACTGGACATTACTTGCCAGACGTGGAAGGCCGGTACGGGCGGTTACAAACAAAACTATTCATACGAAAAAATTACCGGTCATCGTCGACACTTCATCGATTTTCACGTAACTTTCGTAGAAAAAGCCTGGCTAGATATGCCCGCTTTTGGCGGCAGCTTTACGGGTGGTGCAATGATTTGGGTATGGTAGAGACCTTGTTATTATCACTTGAAAAATCGTGAAACGCCCTTGGTTATTTGCAGGTCGCGGTTGCCGGTTGTGGATACAGTGACGTTATTTGCGGTCAGCGTCGTGCCGGTTGAGCGTTGAAATTCTGAGATCGCACGGTTTAGGTCGGTTTGGGCCTGCAGCTCGCGGCCGCGGGCGGCGAGAAGTTCGGTTTGGCGTTGCAGTACGAGGTAGGTGGTCGTCGTTCCGGCTGCGAACTGACGCTGCTCACTAGATAAAAGTTGTTCGGCGGACACACGCGATGCGGCGGCGGACGCCAAACGGGCCTCGGCCGATCTTAATGCCTGAAGGGCGTTGCGTACCTCTGCCTCGATTATTTGCTCAGCCTGGGCGCGAACATTCGTGAGCCGTGTCCCTTCCACCAGGGTTCGGCCTAGATTGGCTTTCGCGGTCGTATTGCCCAAAGGCAGCGACACCGCGACGCCGACCCGGTACGTGGGATAGCGCAGAGCGAAAAGATTGCCGAGCGAGTTCACATATCCGCCAACCAGGTTCGGCGTGATAGTTCCCGCCGATGTCTCAGTTCCGGCGAGTCCCGTTGTGGTATAAGAACTGACGAGATCGACCTGCGGTTTTGTCTGGTCGCGAAAATACCGCTCGTTGATTTTGTTGATCTCCTCGTTGGCGCTGAGCTGCGTAAGCTCGGGCCGATTGCGCAACGCCTCGCCGACCGCCACCTCCAGACCGATGCGCGGCGGTTCGAGGCTTATCGGGGAAACGGGTGTGATGGGCCGGTTCCAATCGCCGGCGGTACGGTCGGTTAACAGCAGCGTTTTCAGCGTGTTCTCGGCCCGCGTCACTTCCTCCTGCGCTGCGTACACGTTTTGTTCGAAGGTGGTGATCTGGGCAGTAGCCGCCACGACATCGATCGGAGCCAATACGCCTTTCGCCACCTGCCGCTGGTTGCTTTCCATCTGCGCTCGTGCCTGTTTAACAGCATCGATCTGCACCTGAACGTTTCTAAGCGCGAACGCGAGGTTCCAATAGGCCTGCTCGACCTGTGCGATTATCTCGATGGCTCGCTGTCTGAATTGGGAGTCCGAGAGGCTTAGGTTCTTGCGTGCGATCTCGATATTGCGTCGATTCAGATCGAACCTGCGGCCGCGCAGCAGCGGCTGAGTATACTGCAGCGTCAAATCGGTTGGGTACTGAGGATTGAGCGTCGCGTTCGTATTCGAAGTGTTCGTCCTGGAGGACGTAAACCCGAACGAATACGAACCTCCCTGCCACGGAGAAAACCCGGTTACACCCGCGTTGCCGAAGAACTGCTGCAGGGTAACGCTGCCGTTCGTGGCACCGCCGATTCGCGACGCTGTCGGGGTCGTACGACTTTCGTAATAACCCTCGGATCCGATGATTGGATCATAAATGCCGCGTGCCCCACGGAAGTTGAACTCTGCTATCTGCACATCGTTGCGCGAAGTGTCGATGTCGTTATTGTTTCTCAAGGCAAGCTCGACAGCCTGCTCGAGCGAGAGCGACAACTGATTCGCCAGATCGACGCCGACGCGATCCGACGAGGGAAGCGGACGCGGCGGGGCCTTGAAGTTCGGTGCGATCGGCGGCGGCTCGGCCGGCAAAATAGCCGGGTCCGGAACGAACGGCGACGGAAGCGGAACGGCCGTCGGGGAAGGCGAGGGCGTCGGGTCCTGGGCCGATGCAACGGCCGATAAAACTAAGGTCAATAGTGATATCGCTAAAACTTTCATCGATTTATTTTCCGGAAACGCCTTAAGCATCAACGTCCGGCTCTGCCCCGCGCTTGTTTACCGTTGCGGCGGGGCGAAATATGTTCTTGATGCCTTCCTTCACGTTTTCAATCCTGCCGCCGATGCCCTTGATAACCGCCGTGTCCGCCGCGTCGTCAAACAGCGAATAAAACACCGGTACGGCCAGCAGCGTCAAAAGCAAACACATCGACTGTCCGCCGACGACCAGAATGCCGATGGAACGATTCGTCGCCGCACCGGCCCCGCTGCCCAGGATCAGAGGTATCATGCCCGCAATCAGCGCGATGGTCGTCATCAGGATCGGGCGCAGGCGGTCGCGGTTTGCCTGGATGATCGCGTCATAGCGGTTCAGGCCCCGTGCGCGCAGCGTATTCGTATGATCGATCTGCAGGATCGCGTTCTTTTTAACGATGCCGAACAGCAGCAGTATTCCGAGCGCGGAAAAGATGTTCAACGTCTGACCGGCGATCGCGGTTGAGAGAAGCGCAAACGGAACGGCCAGAGGAAGCGTCAGCAAAATGGTTACCGGATGGATGAACGATTCGAACTGTGCAGCGAGAATCAGATACATGAACACAAACGAAAGCAGGAACGCGTACATGAAAGACTCGTACGCTTTTTGCAGCTCTTTCGATTGGCCGGTTACGCCGGTTACGTACTCCGCGGGCATGTTCAGGTCGGCGGCGAATTGCTGCATTTTCGAGACGGCGTCCGACTCCGACGCATTCGGCGGCAGGCCCGCGGACACAGTAACTTGACGCTGTCGGTTCAAGCGATTGATCGAAGACGGAGCCGTCCCCTCGTTAATCTTTACAACGCGCTCAAGATCGACAACGCCGCCGTTCGAGGAACCCACCGTGAAATATCTGAAGTTTTCGCGATCGCGACGATAAGCTTCTTCGGCCCGTACTACCACGTCGAACTGCTCGGAGCCCTCGCTGTAAGTAGAGACGATCTGACCCGCCGAGAGAATATTCAAGGCCTGAGCAACATCGCCGGCACGCACGCCAAGATCGGCGGCCCGCGTTCGGTCGATCACGACACGGATTTCCGGATTTCCGACCTCGATAGATGTGTCGGGGTCGCGGTAAACCGGATCCTGCTTCATTTTTTCGACCATCGCGTTGGCATACTCGGTCAGTTTGCCGGAGTCGGGTCCGGCAATGTACATCCCGACCGAAGATCCGCCGCGACCGAGCCCGATGCTTCCGGCAATCGATGACGAAGCTGACACGGTGACCTGATAATCCTTCGAAGAATATTTGCGGGCTATCTGCCGTGTTTGATTGATCAAATCCGCTTGCGATTTCTTGCGCTCGCCCACCGGAAACAGAGCCACATTTACAAAACCATTGTTCGGCCCGGAACCACGCCCGAACCCGGCCAGCACAAGTGTGTTTTTAACGCCGGGAACTTCCGCACGAATATCGCGGGCGATGCGGTCGAGTATGGACTGAGTGGCCGAGAGCGAAGTTCCCTGCGGCCCGCGCACATTGACCTGATAAAGAGATTCGTCTTCGTCAGGCAGGAATGCCATTCCCACAAATTTGTACAGCGGGTAAATGGACGCCACCGTGACGACGCATATCAGCACCACCGCCCACCGAAAACGCATCGCCGCTCTTAGCAACCAGGTATAGGTTCCGTCGATCTTGCGATAGAACCAACCATCTTTGCTTTCATTGCCGGCTGCGGATTGCGGATTGCGAATAGCGTCAGAATCATCTACCGTAAATTCTTCGGTCTCCGCATCACCTTCTCTCCGCGTCCCGCCATCCTTTCTTTTTATCCAGCGCGCCGCGAGCATTGGCGTCAACGTGAACGACACGATCAATGACACTGCGATCGCCGCCGCGGCCGTTAGCCCGAACGACGACATGAACCGGCCCACGATACCGGTCATAAATCCTACCGGAATAAAAACGGCCAACAGCGAAAGAGTCGTGGCCAAAACCGCCAAACCGATCTCTCGCGTGCCTTCAATCGCGGCCTGGAAAGGATCCAGCCCCTTCTCTTCGACAAACCTGTAGATATTTTCCAGAACAACGATCGCATCGTCGATAACTATCCCAACCATTAAGGTTAGGGCCAGCATCGTCATCTGGTTCAAGGAGTACCCGAGGGCGGCGATGGCCGCAAAAGCGGCGATGATCGAAACCGGGATAGCAAGCGCCGCAATAATAGTCGATCGGAAATTCCAGAGAAAAAGGAAAACGATTATCGCCGCAAAAAGTCCGCCGAGGATGAGGTGCTCTTCAATAGCGTGGAGCGAATTCTCTATGAACTCCGACTGGTCCCGAATGACGGCGATCTTCATATCGTCAGGCAGCGTCGGGATAATTGTTGCCATCCGCGTTTTGACGTTGTTGATAACCGCGATGGTGTTCGCACCGGCCTGTTTGCGGACGCCGACCGAGACAGATGTCACGCCATCGAGCGACGCGGCCGAGCTCGGTTCGCCGCCGGTTTTTTCGACCGTGCCGATATCTTTTATCTTGATCGGAAAACCGTTGCGTGTAGCGATCACAATATCGGCAAACTGTTCGATCTCGGTCAGTTTGCTCATTGTGCGAACGCCAAGTGTACGGCGGCCTTCGA
>CADEEU010000142.1 GCA_902826385.1 uncultured Acidobacteriota bacterium
TTCGCGACGATCAGGCTGCGCGGCCATACGATCCGCTCTTGATTCTGAACGTTAAGTTCCGCGACTCGGACCTGTTTTGCGGCGTCGATCTCGTTTTGAGTCAGGAACGCACTCGGCGTAAGCTCAAGCACATCCAAACCTCGTGCGATCTCGGACGAATAAATGTGACCGTTATACCAATATGCCGACCACGTTCCTCCGCTGATCAGCCGTTCGCCGTTGATCGGCCCACGGTCGAAATAGGCGATCTCGATCGGCTTCGCCGCATCAGTAAAGTCCATCACGGAGATGCCGCCCTGATACCACGACTGAACTTTCAGATCGCGGCCGGGAACCGGAACGACCGAACCATTGTGAGCGACGCAGTTCTCTTGTTCAGTCTGTGCCGCAGGCAGTTTATAGTAAGCCGCGAATTGAAGTTTATTGCCCGTTCGGTTGAAGATCGCATTCGCTCCCCAAATATTCGGATCGGTCGTGCGACACTTCGGACCGCCTCCGCCGCCCCATTCGTCGGTATAGATCACCTTGCTGCCGTCGTTGGAGAACGATGCGGAATGCCAGTAGGCGTAGTTCTTGTCGTTCACCGCCTCGACACGCTTTGGGTTAACCGGATCTCTGATGTCAAGCAAAATTCCATTGCCTGCACAGGCACCCGCGGCCAAGCCGATCTCGGAATAAACTGTGATGTCGTGACACTGATTTGTTTCTTGCGGCCGTCCGTTCGGACTATCGTGCGACCCGCCGTCGTCGAGCGCGTTGATTTTGCCTGAGGCCGGGTCCGAGAAAATGCGCGGAGCGTTGAGGACCTTTGCATTCTGCGGAGCAGCGACCGGAACCTTGATCACTTCGATGCGGAAAAGTGCCGTATTAGGATCTTTGTCCGGCAAGAGTCCCGAGCAGCCTTCCAGTTCCTCAGCCTGACGCACAAACGATGTCCCCGAAACGTATATGTAGACGTTCGCCTTATCTTTCGGGTCAGTGACCAAGGTGTGAGTATGCGAGCCGCGGCACGTTTGGACCGTGGCCACCTGCTTCGGCAAGGTTATGTCGGAGATGTCGAAGATGCGAACGCCGCGGAATCGCTCCTTGCTTGCCGCCGGCAGCCCACGCTCGCCCGGCTGTCTCGGCGGGAAGCCCTGATCGCCGCAGTCAATGCGGCCGTTTGCTCCCTCGACTGACATGAACATCAGATTCTTGTAAACCGACACGTCACCTTGTCCGCCCGGGCAGAGTATCGTAGTAACCAATTTCGGATTTACAGGTTCGGAGATGTCGAAGATGCTGATGCCGTGATAGTTTCCCTGAAAAAGATACTTACCTTGAAATGCCAGGTCGGTATTGTCAAAACCCATTTCGAGAAAGCTTTTTAGAAGCGGCAGACGTTCTGCCGGGAACTTGGAAATATCCGGAATTCCGAACTGAACGAGTGCTTTTTGAACTTTCGGATCGTCGAAGTTCGACCCGATTTTGAACGTATCGGGCTTCTTAAAAAGCGTTATATGCTTTAGACCGAAGGCCGCTTCGCCCGCGTCGTACATCCCGGGCGAGAGCTTCGACCGCGGATCCGAGGCATCCGAGCCGATCATCCCGGGCGGAAGCGTCGGCGCGGGTTTCGGCTGCTGTGCGAACGCGGTTAGCGTTAACGCCGAAAGGATAAGCAAAAGTTTTATTAGTGCACACTGCATGGTCGTATCAGCTCCTTTGGATTTTTATCTTAAATAGTCTTCTAGTTTAGTCGATGCATCGGTTTTTTCATCGCGGTATTTCACGATAATCGGGCAATAGATAGACAGGCCGTTTTCCTTGCCGAATCCGGAAGAAATCTCACGTGACCCTTGGACGACGACGGCTCCTGCGGGGACTTCGAGCGGTTTGTCGGGTTCGGCTTTGATCACGCGCGCGTTTGGCAAGTCGAACAGCGGCGTCGAGCGCGTGAGTATCACGCCGGATGCGAGTACCGCTTTTTCACGGACGATCGTGCCTTCATAAACGCCTGTATTGCCGCCGACCAAAACGTCGTCTTCGATGATCACGGGCAACGCTCCGGCGGGCTCGAGCACTCCGCCGATCTGTGCGGCGGCCGATAGGTGAACACGCTTTCCGATCTGTGCGCAGCTTCCGACCAACGCGTGCGAATCGACCATCGTACCTTCATCGACGTAGGCACCGACATTGATGTACGCCGGCGGCACGACAACCACGCTCGGAGCAACATAAGAACCGTCACGGATCGCCGAGCCGCCCATCACAATCCTCACTCCATCTTCCAAAGTCATCGGCCGCAGGGGGAAAGTGTCTTTATCAAAGAACTGCAAAGTCTCGGTCGGTTTAGACATCTCGACCATCCTGCCCATCCGAAAGCCGAGCAGAATTCCCTGCTTCACCCATGTATTCGCCCGCCACGTGCCGCCGGCGTCGCGTTCCGCAGAGCGTATTTCACCGACGCGCAGCGCACGTTTGAATTCCTCGTAAATCTCGCGATCCGACGGCGAAAACTCCGTCTTCGACATCAGCTCGTCTATCTTCGTTTTTAATTCCATTGTCAGGCGGCTTTTCTAGAGTTTCTGTTTCGTTCGCTCCGATGCGTCTTTGATCAAGCGGCCGAACCTATCGTGTAACGCGTCACCGCGGGCGGCGTAAATCGACGTGATCACCGACCGGTCCGTCGGACGAAAAGCACGCAGCATTGAGCGTCGCGTCCGCACGATACCATTGGCGTCGACAACGATTATCGCCCGCATAAAAAACGTTGGAAAAAGCCAATGCGAGCAATACGTCTCCGTCACGTTTTTTTCAATGTCCGCTAAAAGCGGCAGAGGCAAACGATGGTTTGCAGCAAATTGAGCGTGGTCTTCAATCGATCCCGGCGAGACGCCAACAATCATCGCTTTTGTGTCCAGATAGTCGTTCCAATGATCGCGCACCGAACAAAGCTGTTTGGTACAGACAAGCGTCTCGTTCGCCGGATAGAAAAGAAGCGCTACCACGCTGCCAAGATTGTCCGAAAGGCGCCATTTTTTACCGTCGTTCGTATTAAGCTCAAAATCGGGTGCCTTGCCGCCTATTTCAAGTTTCTGTGAGGTTTTGTTCATTTCGTTCGGCCTGAGCCCTAAAACGTGGGAATGTTTAACTCCTTCATAACCGCCCTCAACTTCGTTCGCCCGTCACCGGAAAGCGGGACAAGCGGAAGCCGAAGATTCTCTTCCAGCAACACCATTTCCTTCATAACGAATTTACACGGCGCAGGCGACGATTCTACAAAGTTCGCTTCCATCAACGGCAAAAGTTGGTAGTGCAGCTTCCTTGCAGCGGTTTGAGCACCGTCCAGCATTTTCTCAACCATCCGCGACGTTTCTTTCGGAAGCTCATTTGCGCAAACCGAAACCAAACCGTCCGCCCCAAGCGCGATCAGTGGAAGGGCGGAAGCATCGTCGCCGGAAAAGACGTTAAAGCTCTTTGGCCGGCTGCGAATGATCTCCATGATCTGCGAATAGTTTCCCGACGCTTCTTTTGTAGCGACGATGTTCTCGTGCTTTGCCGCCAGCTTGAGCGTGGTCTCGGCGGAAATATTCGAAGCCGTTCGCGACGGCACGTTGTAGAGCATTATCGGAAAACCCTTTACCGACCGGGCGATTTCGGAAAAATGAGCGAACAGACCGTCTTGGGTCGGTTTATTGTAATAAGGAGTCACGATGAGCGCCGCATCGGCTCCGGCCTCGCGTGCTTTTCTCGTAAAATCGATCGTCGCGGCGGTGTTGTTGCTGCCCGTGCCGGCAATCACTCGGGCTTTCAATTTCTTTGCAACCGCGACCGTCATGCGAATAACGTGCAGACGCTCCGATTCGTCCATCGTCGCGCTTTCTCCCGTTGTCCCGCACGGGACAAGCAGCTTTACGCCGTTCTTCATCTGACGCTCAACCAATACGCGAAAACAATCGTCGTCCACCGAGCCGTCTTTTCTAAACGGAGTAACCAGCGCCGTCGCACATCCCCGCATCCAATCGATCTTTATCGTCATACCAAACTTTCGCTTGCGAGATTTCGTTAAGTATATTCTCTACACGGCTTATCGTTCAAAAACGAATAGCCGGATTTTATGGCAATTATAAGATTTTGTTTATTGTTCAGCGTTGGGTTGATCTTTTTTGGATGCTCCGGTGACGCCTCTCAGCCTGAGTCTGAAACCCCCGCGAGGCTGACTGTGATCGCCGATTCGTTTGCATATCCACTGGGCAAATCAGGAACACTCACGCAGGCTAAAGACAAAGACGGCTGGTACAACGCTCTGGATTTTGGCAAAGAGAATCACCTTGGCGAAGACTGGAACAAGGACACCGGCGGGAATTCAGATTGCGGCGAACCGGTTTACGCAATAGCAAACGGCGAAGTAACCTACGCCGCCGATGTCGGTCCCGGATGGGGCAATGTCGTCATCGTCACGCACCATCTGCCCGATGGCGACAAGGTACAATCGCTTTACGGTCACCTTCAGGAAATAATTAGAACATCCGGCGAAGTAAAAAAACGCGAGCTGATCGGCAAGGTCGGCAACGCCGATGGAAGATATCTTTGCCATCTTCATTTGGAACTGCGCGACCAACACTGTCCTTCCTGGGATCTGGTATTCGTCGGCTACAGCCCCGTCCGGTACGGCTGGCTCGATCCCTCGGATTTCATCGACCGATTCAAATAGGCCCACAAAGGGTTCTTCGATTACTTGACGTCGTTCACCTATTGACTACCTCATCCATTACATCCGTGAATTCAAAAAAGCCCTTTTTTCCGACTATCCATTGGGCGGCCAGGATTGCGCCGAGAGCAAAGCCTTCCCTCGACCGGGCCGAGTGTTCCAGAACGATCTGATCGGCCGGCCCGTCGAATCCAACGCGGTGCGTCCCGGGAATGCTGCCGGCCCTGGTAGACGAAACGGAGAAATCGGACGACGAATGCCTTGCAACGATGTCTTTTAACTTCAGCGCGGTGCCGCTCGGTGCGTCTCTCTTTCGCGAATGGTGCTGTTCTTCGATAAACGCTTCGTACTCGCGGAATTTGCCGAACAATTCGGAAGAAAAACCTGCGATGCGGTAAAACAAGTTAACCCCGATAGAAAAATTGGCCCCGTAAACAAAGGCTCCGTCGCCCTCCGAAACGATTCTCTTTATTTCATCTCTTTTATCGTTCCATCCGGTTGTTCCTTCGACAAGCGGCACACCCGCTGAAACACATGCCGTGACGTTTCGCCGCACGGCATTGGCAGAAGAAAAATCGATGGCGACGTCTGCCACTGAAAGTTTAGCCGCAAGAGCGGCAGCCGCTAAACTTGCATCAGTCTCAGTAACCGCGACCACGACTGCGTGCCCTTTTTCCTCGGCAAGCGTTTTGATCAGCTTACCCATCGCTCCAAATCCGATCAGCGCTGTTTTCATAATTTTGGCCTATAGATTGGTACAGGCTGAAGCTCAATGCAAGCCCGGTCGTGGTGTCCGCGGTCAGGTCTGTGTATCCTGTCCAAAGTCGTTCAATTTCCTACATCAAATCAGCGAGGCGTCCAGGATGAAAACCTTAGTCATGATTTTTGCGATCACGTTAATTACCGCCGCGTCTGCGACCGCGCAGTACGACGAAAAACATCGCCCGCAGATTCATTTCTCGCCGCCCGCGATGTGGATGAACGATCCGAACGGCATGGTATATCACAACGGCGAATACCATCTCTTTTATCAATATTACCCGAAGGACACGGTCTGGGGACCGATGCATTGGGGCCACGCTATCAGCCGCGATCTGGTCCGCTGGCAAAATATGCCGATCGCGATCGAGCCGGACAAGCTCGGCTACATTTTCTCCGGCAGTGCGGTCGCGGACAAGAATAATTCGGCCGGTTTCAAAAATTCATCGAACACGCCGCTGGTTGCGATGTTCACATATCACGACCCCGACGGAGAAAAAGCAGGGCGATCCGATTTTCAATACCAGGGAATTGCTTTCAGCAATGACAGCGGCCGGACGTGGACAAAATTCGATAAGAATCCCGTAATCTCAAACGCCGAAAAGGTTCGCGATTTTCGCGACCCAAAAGTGATTTGGCATGAGCCGACGAAACGCTGGATCGTCTCGCTTGCGGTCGGCAATCACATACGCTTTTATGAATCGCCCGACATGAAAAACTGGACGCTTACCGGACGGTTCGGTGGCAAGGGCGTCGGTGCACAAACGGGCGTGTGGGAATGTCCGGACCTTTTTCCGTTAAAGATCGAAGGGACAAACGAAACAAAGTGGGTGCTGCTGGTCAGCATAAATCCCGGCGGACCTAACGGCGGTTCGGCGACACAGTATTTCGTCGGCAGCTTTGACGGCAAAGCTTTCCGCAGCGACGCTCCGCCCGAACGCATCAACTGGCTGGATCATGGCCGCGACAACTATGCGGGCGTCACGTGGGACAATATTCCGAACGGGCGCCGCATATTCTTAGGGTGGATGAGCAACTGGGACTACGCGCAAAAAGTTCCGACAGCTCCGTGGCGAAGCTCGATGACGCTGCCGCGAGACCTTGCCCTGAGAAAAACATCGAAAGGCATCAGCGTCGTTCAAAAATTCTCGCTTGAAACCGCTGCGTTGCAAGGTGCTGAATTTTTCAAGCTCAAGAATAAAACTGCTGACGGCAAACTTTTGCTTGGCAACGCCGGCCAGCCCATGGCCGAGATCACTATCGAGATCGATCTCGCAAAATCTTCTTCAAGCGAATTCGGAATCGAAGCGGCAAACAGCAAAGGCGAAAAGATGATCGTCGGTTTCGACGCGGCGGCAAAGCGGTTCTTTACCGACCGGACAAATTCGGGCGACTCAAGCTTTTCAAAAGATTTCATCAAGGGTCGCCACTACTCACCGCGTCTTAATGTAAGCTCGACCGTAAAACTGCACTTGATCTTCGACACGGCATCTGTCGAGCTGATCGCGGACGACGGAACGGTCGCTATGACGGATACATTTTTTCCATCAGAAACATTGAACGATTTTTCTTTCTTCGCAAACGGTGGAAACGCCCGCTTGGTTTCCGCTCGCGGGTGGAAGCTGCGATCGATATGGCGGTAAGGTGAAACCGACTCCGGAAAAAGAGGAAGAAGATGAAAAGAGGATGATTGCCGACAGCTCAAATTAGAACGCGAGTTAATTTTTAGGCGGCCGTTTGTCCGCCGGTACATTTGCAAAAATGCGGTCATACTCTTCGTGGCCGTCGCGAACGATATCCATCAGGTTCGATTGTTCGATCACTTTCGGTTCGATAAAAACGAAAGGTATTTCTTTGTTTACGGCCTTCATCGTTTGAGTCGTTTCGATTTTTTCGCCGCGTGCGAGCTTTACCGCTGACTCGACCGCCGCGTAGGCAAGAGGTTTGATCGGTTTATAAACTGTCATCGATTGTTCCCCTTGCGCAATCCGCTGCAGCCCGTCGATCTGGGCATCCATGCCCGTAACGACAACTTTTCCGATCAGCCCTTGCGATTTCAAAGCCTGAATCGCGCCGCCCGCAGTTCCGTCATTCGAGCAAACGATCGCGGCAATGTCGTTGTTGTTGTTGGTCAGCGCGTTCTCGACAATCTTCAGCGCCGCTTCGGGCGACCATTCGACAGCGTGTTGGTCGGCAACTATCTTCACCGCACCGCTGTCCACCGCCGATTTCAGGACTTTTGCTTGCTCGGCTTTCATGATCAAAGCGTTGTTGTCTGTCGGCGCACCATACACGAGAATATAATTTCCGTTCGGTTTTGCTCTTAATGCGTATTCAGCCTGCATCCGTCCGGCGGTAGAATGCAGGTGCGACACGAAAAGATCGAGGGCGTCGCTCTGGATCATTCGATCATAACTAATAACAAACACGCCCTGCTTTTTCGCCTTCTCTACGGCCGTCGCCGCAATCAACCCGTTATGCGGAGCGATTATCAGAACGTCTATACCGCGGCTCAAAAGAGTCTCGACCTGCTGTATCTGCTTTTCATCGTTACTGTCCGCCACGGTCGTAATAACCTCTGCCCCAAGCTCGGCCGCGCGTTTCTCGATAAGCTCTTTGTCTTTTGTCCAGTGTTCCTTTAACGTGTCCATTGAAAATCCGATCAGGATTTTCTTATTAGGATCGGCGGCCTTTTTTTCAGGAGCCGTGGTGGTGTTCGCACCGCCGCAGCCGAGCATAAAGAGTAAAGTTGAAATCGTCGCGGACAAGATGAGTTTTTTCATAGAAGATTTCATAGGTCTTTTCCTCTTCTTCATCCCCTTCCGTGGTTAAAAAGTTTCTATCCATAGAAGAAGATGAGTAAGAAGAAAGGAACGTCGCGGGACTAGGCTTCAAAAATTCGAACAAGCTTGACTGAAACCATACACCACAAAACAGACAGTCGCCAATACACAATCGTCGGTATCGGCGAGGTGCTGTGGGACGTGCTGCCCGCTGGAAAGATGCCCGGCGGAGCTCCGGCAAACTTTGCTTACATATCGACGCAGTTGGGCGACAGCGGAATAATCGCCAGCCGCGTCGGCAGCGACCCGGACGGCGAGGAACTTATCACCGAGTTAAAAAAGTGCGGTGCGCCGACCGAAAGAATCCAGTTCGATCCGACCTTCCCAACCGGCCGCGTCGAGGTCGAGTTGAAAGACGGAATTCCAACTTACGACATCAAAGAAAATGCGCTGTGGGACAATCTGGAGATTAAGAGAGAGT
>CADEEU010000143.1 GCA_902826385.1 uncultured Acidobacteriota bacterium
CGCGGTCATCGGTTTGATAGAGAATGTCGGATTTGGCGGTACGCATGCTGCCCCTGCGGTTAAAGGTGTTTACGAGACCTTTATCGCGACGCGGCATGGCGGTGTTCCGCCAGCGGATGCTTCGGTCGAACCCAGGCTGGTCGCGAAAAGATAATGGTTGCGATAATCGAAAAACGTGATCTACGGGATTTTGACTGGCTGACAACATTGCTGGCGATAGCTATTGCAGCATTTGGTGTTTGGCAGATCCACAATGCGCTGCCGAATGAGAGTTACTGGTCAAAACAGATCGTTGGGATCGGAATCGCCCTATTTGCGTTTTTTGTAATCGTCTTCAGCGACTATCGCCGGATCATCGACCTCGCTCCATTCTTCTACGGTTTCGGATTGCTGTTGCTCGCACTTGTGCTCACGCCGCTTGGCGTCGAGGTAAACGGCCAGCAAGCTTGGGTCAAACTGCCAGTTATCGGCCAATTTCAGCCGTCGGAGTTTGCAAAGATCCCGACCGTTTTGATGCTCGCCAGATATTTCGGCCAAAAAAAGGGCGGAGCGCTCACGATCCGGGAAACACTGGTGGGTGTGGCGATCCTTGCCGGGCCGGTCGGCCTGATCATGCTTGAGCCGGATGCGGGCCAGGCGATCACATATTTCCCGCTTCTCGCGGCGATGCTTTTCCTGTCGGCGGTAAGGATCAGGTACGTCGTGATAGTCCTTGCCGCAACGGCCATTCTTATCCCGGCCGCCTACATGATCGGCGTCAAAACCGGCAAGATAAAGCGCTATCAGCAGGAACGCATCAACGCGATCATCGACCCCGATTCGGTCGATCCGCGCGGCTACGGATACCACACTATCCAGTCCGTGATCACCGTCGGCAAGGGCGGATTGTCCGGCATCAAGGGAGATTCGGAAACCTCACAGAGCGTCCTGAAATTTTTGCCTGAACCGCAGACCGAGTTTATCTTCGCCGTGACGGCCGAGAATACGGGATTTATCGGCTGTATTTCGCTGCTCCTCGCTTACGCACTGCTGTTGTCGCGTTTGATCGCCGGCGCGCGCGAAGCGAACGATCGGGCTGGAATGCTCGTAATAATGTCGATTGCGACAGGAATGTCGTTTCAGATATTTATCAATGCCGGAATGGCTCTCGGGTTTTTGCCGGTGATCGGCGTGCCGCTGCCGCTGATGAGTGCCGGTTTGTCGGCTATCCTTTCGACATTTATCGCCATCGGGTTTGTTGTTAGTATAAGAATGCGGCGGTTCGTAAATTAAAGCGTCCGACAGACTTCAGTTTGTCGGACAGTTGCGAGGTTAGCTTATGGCTAGAGACGTTAAGAAAATAAGGACGACCGAAGTAGAGTCTATCCCCGCAAACGGCCGCGGCCTTGCAAAATTTGCGTGGCTCATGGCGGCGCTTCTGCTCGCCCTGACCGCGGGTGGATTGACCGGCATTCTCGCCTCTTACTACCTGAACAACTCCAGGTACGCGATCGAAGTTTCGGCACTTGCCACCTATCGCCCGCCGCAGGTGACGACGATTTATGCGGATGACGGCGAGACCGTGCTTGCCGAATTCGCTATCGAAAAGCGTATTCCGATCAAGGAAAAAGACATTCCGCAAAAAGTTGAAGACGCGCTTATCGCGGTTGAGGACAACCGGTTTTACGATCATATCGGCGTCGATCCTTATCGAATCGTCGGCGTCGTTTTCAAAAATTTTACGACCGGCCGAATGGAAGGTGCCTCGACAATAACGCAGCAGCTTGCCAAAAATCTTTTTCTGTACAAAGACCAGACCTACGCCCGAAAGGTAAACGAATGGGCGGTCGCGCTCCAGATAGAACGTTTCTATACAAAGCGTCAGATTCTGGAAATGTACATGAACTACGTTTTCCTTGGTGCCGGTGCTTACGGCTTTGAGGCGGGTTCGCGGACGTATTTCGGCAAATCGCTGAACGACTTGAACCTTGAAGAAGCCGCCCTGCTCGCGGCAATTCCAAAATCGCCTGAGTATTCGCCGACGCGCAACATGGAAAAGGCAAAGATGCGTCGCGACATTGTGCTCGACCAAATGGTCAAGTATTTTCCCGAGAAGTATTCTCAGGCCGATGTCGACGCCGCCAAGGCCAAGCCGATCAAACTGGCGGACACCGCTTATTACCAGTCGCTGCCAAAATCGACCGCGTGGGATTACCCGGTCGAAGAGATCCGCAAGTATCTCGAAGACAAGTACACGACCCGAGTTGCTCAGGGCGGGCTGAAAGTTTACACCACCATTAATGTCGAAGCGCAGAAGATCGCGACCCGCGTCGTGCGCGAACGGCTTCGCGGATACGACAAGGGCAGAAAGTGGCGTTCGGAGTATCAGGACATCCTGGCACCGCCGGACCAGGAGCCCATAACCGACCCGAAGGAAATAGAGAAAACACTTTCGTCCTACAAACATGCCGACTGGTACGGCGATGAGTATGAAGAGGGCGAATACATCAAGGGCCTTGTCGTTAAGGTCAATCCGGCTTCGGATGAGGCCGGCGTGCGGTTTGGAAAATATAAGGCGGTCGTGACAAGCAAAAATATGGGCCGCAGCGGCAAGCGGCCAAAAGACGAATTGAAACCGGGGTTGCTGCCCGAGTTCTTGGTGAAAAAGGTCGACGTGCAGAACCAAGTTCTTGAAGTCGAGCTTACTCAAGTACCCGAGATTCAGGCATCCATCGTCACTATCGATTCGCACACCGGTGAGGTCGTTGCGATGGTCGGCGGTTACGATTATCACACAAGCAAATTCAACAACGCGACACAGGGTTTGCGTCAGACCGGTTCGGCCTACAAGCCGTTTATCTATACCGCCGCCGTCGAAGACGGCATGACGCCGGAGATGCTCGTTAGCGGAGCCCCGATAAAACGCGGCGGATGGCAGCCGCATAACTTCGACGGCAGCACAAGCCACGCCAATGTCCCGATGAAGGTCGCGCTGGCGAAATCCTACAATCTAGCGGCCGTGCATTTGCTCGAACAGGTCGGCATCCAGGCTGGCGGACAGATGGTGCGTCGGTTCGGTATCTCAAACCCGATGGCGCCAAGCTTGCCGTCCGCGCTCGGGGCCAGCGAAGCGTCGCTGCTTGAGATGACCGCGGCCTACTCGGCCTTCCCGAACAAGGGCGTTCGCTACGCTCCGCACCTGATCCGCAAGGTCTATAGCCGGGACGGCACCTTGCTTGAGGAATGGGAAAAGACGAGCTCGAAAGTTACCAGCGAATATGTTGCACTGACGATGGTCGAAATGATGCGCGGCGTTACGCAGGGCGGCGGAACCGCTCCCGGTGCGGGTGCGGGTGGTCAGCCGGTGGCCGGCAAGACCGGAACGGTGAACGACCACACCGACGTTTGGTTTATCGGCTACACGCCGAAGTACGTGACCGGCGTTTGGATGGGAAACCCGGAACGCAAGGAATCGCTCGGTTCCGGCATGACCGGCGGCCACGGCGCGTTGCCGTATTTCAACGCGTTTATGAACGCCTTCATGAAAGGCAAAAAGGTCGAGCGTTTCCCCGAAGCTCCGCCAATGCCGGCCGAGATCAAGCGGCTGATGGAGATCAATAAACGCGAAGAGCTTGAAAAACTCGCCAAGGCCGAGCAGAACAGCATCCGCTCCGGCGCGGTATCTAAGCCAGCGACAACAACCGAAACCACAACTACCGAAACGACGACGACCGAAGCCCCGAGCACCGTCAACATAACCCCGTCGTCGACCGACAACCCGCCGCCCATCAAACCACCGGTCCAACAACCGCCGGTAAGAAAACCCGACCCGCCCCCATCGGACCGCCCGCCGGAGGGAACAAAGCCTAAGGGCAAAAAGGGCGATGGTTAGGCAGGGTTAGATAGGAGAAAATAACGGCGTCGAAGGCACAAAGCCATCGACGCCGTTATTGTATTTGCAGGTCGGCCGAACACGAGGCGCTTTCGCCCCGCAAAGCGGGCCCCTCAACCTCAATGTCGCGGATAGTCATCTAAGGCCTTTTGTTCGATTGTGATTGCGCGCGGCGTATCATTCATAAAATACTTTACTATGGATGCAAATTTGTGTACAATTCCCTCGATTGCCCGAAAGGGCGGCTCTTTGAAAATCGGATGAATGCTTACTGGATTAATACAGACACGCGAGTAGAAGCCTGGGACAGTGGGGTCCTAAAATGGAGATGCCTCACCACGAACTTCCAAGTGTTGTAACCATTGATGGTTAGCGGGACTTACTTCTGAAAACCCGATTTTTGTTCCGCTCTGTTCCGCTTGTTCCAACACGCGCGGAACGGAACAAAAATCACGAAAAAGCCGATTCTTGCGCCACCTTGCGCCGGTTGCGCCACCCTGAGCGGCGCGGCGCAAAAATCACGGTTCCGGTATATCCAGTCACAACGACCGTGGACAAGTGCATGCGAAATGTTTTATCCCTCGCAGAACTTACCCAGGTAATACGGCAGCATTTTTCGCCACCATGGCCAGTCGTGACCTACGTCGTGGCCCCAGAGTTCGAGCATATGCGGGATGCCTTTGGAATGGAGAATGCTGGAGAGGTCGCGGCTGCGGTCGGGTGCTTCGTAGTTGCCCTGGCCGGAGACGATGACGATCGAATCAGCGTTTTGCAGACGCGGCAAGTGGTAATCGTCATTCAATTTCGGCAAATACATCGACGGGTTGTTGAAGTAGACGTTGTCGTCGTAGTAACCCTTGTCGAGGTAGTTGTAGATGTCGTAACTGCCGCTCATCGCGATGGTGCCGCGAAAATTGTCGGAGTGCTTAAAATAGGTGTTCGCAGCGAGAAAAGCTCCAAGAGAAGCTCCGGTGGTAAGCGGTTTGGCGTCCTGACCGCACTCGTTGCGGATCAGCGGCAAGACCTCTTCCATGATGTAGCGGTCATAACGCTGCATCATTTCCATCTTCCACGCCGGGTGCGATTCGCGGTTGAGGAGGCTGTATTTGTTGACCGAGTTGATCGAATACGTCCGAATAAGGCCGGCTTCGATAAAGTCTTTGATCGCATCGACCAGGTAAAACCGCTCGTACTCAAGGTAATCGGCCGCCGCCGTCGGGAACATCAAAAGCGGATATCCCGCATGCCCATATGCCACCAAGGGCATATCCATGTTGAGGTTGTGGCTGTACCACGAAGTCGTCTCGCGTCGCATAGTTTTGTGTGTAGCCCGCACGTAAGTGAAGGCTCAAGGTTGTTATTTGAAAACTTGAGGTTAAGAGAATTTCACGCCGACCGCAAGTGGAAACTGTCAACTATCAACTGACCGACTATCAACTAATTTTCAGTTGATAGTTAAACAAGTTGATAGTCGACAGTTAAAAAGTCTCGCTTTATTTCGTGACGGTTATCTCCCGCGTAGTCGAATTATATCCGCCGTTATCGACGACGGCCCCTGCGTCATCGACAAGTTCGAGTTTGACCGAGTGCGTGCCGGCGGACCAGCCCGACAGCCAGATCGGTTCCCATTTTTCGATGTACATCGGCTGGCCGCTGTCGATAGTGCAGCGTACGCGGTACGGACCGCCGTCGGCTTTTAGCTTGGCGTTGTCGAGCCAGAAATCGATCATTATGGCGTCAGAATCGGCTCCCTTGTATTCGCCTTTCGGACGGCTGTAGGTGAGCAGCGGCTTTTTCGGATCGACGGCGCCGGCGGTTGAGTTCTGCATGTCCTTGCCTTCGGGCGTCGGCGAAGCCATCGTGCTGCCGCTGTTGGTCGTCGTCGGTTTGCTTGCGTCGCCGCCGCCGTTTTTGACGATGAAACGGACCATTTGGAACGAGCCTTCGTTCTTATAGCTCTCATGCCACGGCCGCGATGCAAAAACGCGAAGCGTGTGCTCGCCGTCGATCACATTCCGCAGCTCGAACTCATTGTCGAGGTTGTAATAGGCTTCGTAGGGTTGATTGTCGAGGATGACATGGATGTGGTTACCCATCTTGGTTGCCGGGTCCATTTGCGGCATATAGCCTTTGAGGTCGCCGGAGATAATGAGCTTTACCTTTACGGTCGAGCTCGTCACAGTCAGACCTTCTTTTGGTTCGACTATCGTCAGCGTTGGCGTGGCCTCGTCCTGCTCACCACGCGTAGCCATTTGATCTTTGACACTTTGCGGACGCTCGGCGATGGTTATCGTCTCGCGATGGGCTTCCGGCGACGCGGCCGGAGCGGCGGTGTTTGCGGACTTCGAGGCCGACTCAGGCGCCTTTGCACAACTCAGGGCGAATGCGGTCAGTGCGATGGCGGCGATGATTTTCGACATATGGGAATTTTCCTCCTTGGTAATGGGTTGGTTGAGTGTTACGCCCTTGCTAGGGCCGCGGTTTCGGCATCCGCTGCTAGACTCATGGCAAAAACGGCCGCGAAATTTTCGGCCAGCCGGTCTTCGACCTCGGTCAATGAAATTTCCCGGCCCAGAAGCTTGTCCATCGACGTCACGGGCTCGCCTTCGCAGGCGATTATCCAGTTGTAGTAGCTCAGGTCCGTGTTGACGTTAAGCGCGAATCCATGTGTCGTGACCCAGCGTTTAATGTGCACTCCGATCGCGGCGATTTTGCCTTCGGCCGTATGGACACCGGTTAAACATTCTATTCTGAAGGCTTTAATAGCGAAATCGGCCATCGTACGGATGAGTACCTCTTCAAGGTCGCGGACGTATTTATGCACGTCCTCACGGTCGGGCGAAAGGCTGATTATCGGATAGCCGACGATTTGCCCAAGCCCATGATAAGTGACCTTGCCGCCGCGGTTGGTTTCAAACACCTCAATGCCCAAATTCCTTAAGATTTCGGCGGTGGCGAGCACGCCGTTCTCTTTCGATCTACGGCCGATAGTGAATGTGTGAGGATGCTCGAGCAGCAGTAAATAGTCTCTTTTGCGAGCCGAAATCACCTCGGCCTCGAGTATTTTCTGAAGTTCCAGTGCCTCTCCGTAGGCAACGCGCCCGAGCCTGCGAACTTCCAACAACCTCTCCTGCATACACTTTATGATAAAATGTTTAGCACGTATTGAACAGGCGGGAACGACTATGAGAATAGCTCGGTTATTGACAGTATTTTCTATCCTTATTTTGACTATCGCAGGCACTGCTGCGGCCCAGACCAGAAAACCTGCTCCGCGTCCAACTCCGAGGGTGGCTAAAACCGCCATCAACCCGATCGTAGCGGCCGCGAAACAGAAAGTGGCAAATCAGCTCTTCAACGTGAACGTCTTCGTCGACAAGATGGGGCCGATCGCTGTGTCGATCGAGAACAGTGACAGGGACGCTGCCGCGCGACGTCTTAGGGCCGACCAGATCGCGGCGAATGATCTCAACAAAAGGAAACTGGTCGCTGCGATCCGCGCATTGCGCGAGGGTTTGGTATCGCTTGAGTCCGACTTTCGCACCAAGCCGCAGCTCGCTCAGTATCTGGCAAAAATACAGGGAATCAGCTCACTCTGCGCCCAGTCCGAGGACAATGCGATTGCCGGACGCTTTGTCGCGTCGAAAGATCCGCTCAGGCAGGTAGCTCTAAAGCTTAACGACACCCTCGCGGTGCTGCCCGGCGGGGTGTCCACAGGTGTGCCTTCTACCTCGACACGAAGCCAGGCGGACAGCATTCCGATATCGAACACCGAACAAAAATCCATGACGACCGGCGTGCGCACCATCACGGTATCAAACCCGAGCCGGCCGCAACCGAACGTTACGGAAAAACGCGAACCTTCCATCGGCATGACGGCTGATGAGGTTTTGCAAACCGCTTGGGGGACTCCGAGTTCGAAAAGAACTTCGGTCAGCCCGAACGGGACTACGGATGTTTGGCTCTATCGCGGGAACAAAACGATATATTTCTTTAACAAGAAGGTTTCGAACATTGTGAAATGATTGGCACGGTTACGGCTTAATCAGCTCAGCGGCTTTTTTGTCCGGCTCGCAAATCTCAACCTCTGTCGATTTGATCGCAACACCGCCGCCCGCACTTACTCCAAGCTTTCCGACGATATACTTTTCCGCTTCCGCCCGCATCAATTCGCCGTTAACCAAAGTAGTAGATTTCGTCAAAAACTCGCCGGCCGTCTCGATAGTTTTGGGATCCAAAAAAACATACCATGGCGAGCCCCATTTGCGCGTGTCCCCGGCTTGTGTCCGCTGTTGGTAATGTGTGGTCGTCAGGCGGGCCGTAAGGTTTTCTGATTCATAAACATTCGGGTAAGCGATCTTGTACTGATTGATAAAATCCTTCATCTTCCCGGTCGAATCGTACTCGCCCACGCCGATCACTGCCAGTCCGTCCTTGGCGTATTTGGTATGGAGTTCCTGAACGAATCCAACATCGTGCTTCCAGTTAGGACACCACGGGGCCCAATAAACGACCATTACGAGCTTTTTGCCTATGGCAAACTGACGAAGATTAGTTTCACCGCCGCCTTTTAGGTTTTTGTAGGTCCAGTCCTTATAAGCTATCTCTTTTTCCACGATTGGAGATTGCTCATTTTGAGCGAACGAAAACGTAAAAGCCGTAACTAAAATTATAGATGCGAGAAGAAATTTCATTTTAGATGAGCCCCAGCCATCCTCAAGACTAACGGTTCAGATGAGTTTAGACAACAAAAACGTTGTCAGCCGAAAGTAACATGCCTACCAAATGGGCGGGCTTACAAAAACAAAGGAAGAAGCGACCTGGTGCACTTCTTCCTTGGC
>CADEEU010000144.1 GCA_902826385.1 uncultured Acidobacteriota bacterium
CGCTCAATCTTCCCAAGTATACCATCGTCGGTGGTGAGAAAGTAATCGACTTCCGACTCGACCGCGGCAGCGACATGTAACGAATCTATCTCTTTAAGGCCCAATTCGCGCAATTGCTTGGCCGTCACTACAATCCTTTCTGAAGGCCCAATTTCAGCGATTGAAAAACTTTTCCAGTCATCAGCCGATCGTCGCCTTTCGTCAAATGGATTCTTCGAAACTTCAAAGTCGACAATGTACGACCACACCAACTCTATCGCGCCGGAACGGATCAAATCTTGTAAAGCCAGGACTGCTTCGGTCTCTTTCTTGATTCTGGCCTGCTTTTGGTCGTCGAAAGGACGGCTCAGCACACAATTGTCCAAATAGACTTTCATCAAACAAGTCCTAACGATAAAAGCGGACATTTCTTCGTATCTTTCGACGGAAGAAATTGCCCGCGTTTTTGATTTGAATCACTATCTACGAAATGTAGAAAAAGTGTTCGAGAGAGTTTTTGGTTAGCCCGCCCATTTCTCGGCCATGTCTCCGACGACCGGAAACTTAAACGGCTGACCCTGGTAGCCTTTGATGCACCCATAGATCATCGCCGCGAGAAACGCAAAGACCACTGCGAAAGTGAGCAGACTGAAAATCGAGCCTAAAGCAGCCGATCCCGTTACGCCGGCAATCACCCCGCCGATAAGCGAAAGAACAACGACGATCACGATGTAAATGGCGGTCAACAAAAGAGACTGAAAAGCATGGAATCTCATCGTTCGATTATCTTTTTCGGTAACGAGCACGATGATGCTGTAAACGAGGCTGATCAAACAAACCGGAAGGTAACACAACAACGCACCTACGTTAGTATCCAGTCCGAGTGCGGTTTTATCGCCAGACATATTTTGCATAATAAAGAGTTTCTCCTGTTTCGGGATTCGGTTCTTAATTACAAGTGCTGAAAAACGTGGGTAAGACTAGGAGAAAACTAACACAACGTGTTGATTAAGACAACATTTTACGCCACAATCTACAATTTATTTTGGGGATTAAAATGAAAGCAAAGGTATATGTAACACTAAAGCCGAGCGTTCTGGACCCGCAGGGAAAGGCGATACACCATTCGGTCGAACTGTTGGGATTTAAACAGATCGCGGATGTGCGGCAGGGAAAGTATTTCGAGATCGCGCTCGACGATTCAGTATCCGAGGCCGAGGCGGCTTCCTCGATAGAAAAGATCGCGCGCGAGGTGCTTACAAATCCTATTATCGAAGACTACCGTGTTGAAATTCAAACATGACTGATACGACCAATCTTGGTCCCGTGATCGATGTCCTCGCTGACATGCGGCAGAACGGGATTTTTTCAGATTACGCAATTGGCGACGCCGTGGCCGGAAGAAAGATTTTTACAAAATCGACAAATTTGACGAATCGAGGTTAATGAATCCCGAGAAGCTCAAGGATATTCTAGAAAGATTCGATCTTTTGAATCGATGGCGAGAAAAACAGGATAACTTCTCAAAGGAATACAGGTTTTGAAATGAACTCACTTGAACAACTCATCGAAAGCAAGAAAAGGTTTCGGCATCGTATGAGAGAACTGTCCCCAACTGAAAAGATACAACAACTGGAAATGCTTCAGCGAAGATACTATTCCATACTTGTTGAACGGGAAAAAAACGGTGGACGTTCGATTCCCGCGGACGTAAAAAGGTGGTCAGAAGCTCAACTTGAGATCGGTTTTGAAGTATGAAGTTCGGTGTAATAGTTTTTCCCGGTTCCAATTGCGACCACGACGCATACCACGTGGTGTCGAAGCACATCGGCCAGCCGGTCGATTTTATCTGGCATAAGGAAACCGATCTGAGTGGTTACGACGCTATCTTAATACCCGGTGGATTTTCTTACGGAGATTATCTGCGTGCCGGTGCTCTCGCAAGCTTTTCACCGGTTATGAGTGCGGTCAAAGATTTCGCTGCGAGTGGAAAATTCGTATTCGGCATCTGTAACGGATTTCAGATCTTATGTGAAACCGGCCTGCTCCCGGGTGCCTTGATGCGGAATGAAAATCTGCATTTTGTCTGCAAGCACGTAAACATTCGCACGGAAAATGCAAGCACACCTTACACGAGTGAGATCGAGTCGGGAAGAGTGCTTTCGATCCCAATAGCCCACGCCGAGGGCAATTATGTCTGCGATCAGGCAACGATGAATTCGCTTGAGGAGAACGGACAGATCGTCTTCAGGTACTGCGACGAAAACGGCGAGCTTTCCAGTGAGGCAAATCCGAATGGCGCCCTGTCTAACATCGCCGGGATTTGCAATCAGAACCGCAACGTTCTCGGCATGATGCCTCATCCGGAACGGGCGTGCGAAGAGCTTCTCGGTTCAAACGACGGCCGCGATATCTTTCGCTCCCTCGCAAAGGCCGTCGCCGCCGCAGGCTAAAAACTATTAACTATCGACTTAGTAACTATCCACTGAATCTTTTAAAACCAGTGGATAGTTGACCAGTTGGCAATTGATAGCTAAGAGAGGCTCAGTTTAATACTTCTCCAAACTTCCTATCCGAACACCGCCGTTTCTAGTAGTGAGCTTGATCGGTGCACCGCCGCCGTTAATGGCCGTGTTTACCTGACGAGTGCGATTTGCCCAGCCGCCCTTTTCATCTTCGGTCGTAACGTTCAGGGCCGGTATGTCGCTTTTGAAACCGCCGTTTACGGTGCTCGCTTCAATATTTGCCGCAAAGCTCTCCGGTACGTTCAGGTTGACGCCGCCGTTCGTGGTTTGAACGTCAAGACCGTTTCCCTTCCAGCTCGTGCCCGACAATGACACGCTGACGCCGCCGTTTGTCGTTTTGCCGCGCACATCGCCTGCCACGTCTTTTAGGCTGATTCCGCCGTTCATCGTTTCAAGCTCAAGCACGCCTTCGACCGAGCTGATTGCGATGCCGCCGTTCTTCGCCGTTAGTTTCAGATTGGTCGAGCTCGGCACTCGGGCTTCGTATGAAACCGACCAGCCGTTTTCTTCAGGACCTTCGGCCCGAACGAGACCACCAGTTGTATTGATCCTGATGCTGGACGCGATCGCTCTCGCCGCTTCTTCCGAAACACCCCAAGCCTGAACACAGGCGCGCAGCGCAATGTCCGAACGATTCTCACCCTGTACCTTGATGCCGCCGTTACGGCCGCCGTCGACATTCAGCGTACCGGTTGAAGCGACGGTTGTTTCGCGAAGATCGCTGACCGAAACCTTGTCGCCGTTCGACCAATTGTTCGAGCAAAACTCCTTATATTTCGCTTTGTACTCGGCCTTTGACGCCTTGTCCACTTTCCCGGCCTTGTCCTGGGAAAGAACGACCCCAGCGCATACAAACAACATTATTGCGGCAAGCCCTAAACGCGTGGCCGCCAGTATAAATGACGATCTATTCATTGCGTGTCTCCTTAACAGTTGTAATTTTGTTCAAAAAAAACGATCTGACTGATAAAGAGAACACCATATCGAGAAGGTTTGTGACAGAAAATTTTTGAAGTTTTTTGGATTCAGAGCTAAGGATCGACCTCTTCGGATTCTTTGGCCTCAAGGTTCTCGGCTCCCGTTTTTATTTCACCTTTACCGACGTTCTTATTAACTTCGGTTCGGCGGTCGCCAAGCACGTCTTCGACATAGACCATCTGGACCAAAACGATCAACACGGCCAGCAGCGGCGTTGCCAGCACCAACCCAAGTCCGCCGACGAGCACGGCCAAAGCAAGCTGAAAAACTATGGTCAAGGCTGGCGGTATCTCAACTGTTTTGCGCTCGATGAACGGAGTAACGACGTTCGATTCAACCAATTGCACGCCGACAAAAAGGATCAGTACATAAAGTGCCGTCGTGGGACTTTCGATAAACGCAAGCAGCAGCGCGGGAAGTGCCGATATGATCGGGCCAAAATTCGGAATAAACGACAACAGGCCGGCTATCAGCCCGAGCGTAAGGGCGAGCGGTACGCCGAGTATTGAAAGGCCTATCCAGGTTATCAGGCCGATAAATACCATCGAGGCAACTTTCCCGATCAGCCACCAGCGCAAGGTGTCGCCAATTCCAAACAAGATCTCGCGAACGCGTGTGCGCCTATTTACCGGAAAAAGATTCGTAAAGCCGCGTGTGTAAATTCGAGGTTCGCTGGCAATGTAGATCGATAACAGAATGACAATGAAAAAATTGCCAACCGCTCCAACCGTCTGCGAAAAAAATCCGCCCACGCCTGAAAGGAGCGTCGATGCGCTGAGGTTTTTCTTAATATCGTCAAAGCTCGGCAGTTGATCTATCAACGTTCGTCCCCAGCCGAATTGCGAAACATAATCGGCCGCCGCCCGGGCCGACCGCGGAAGCTCATCGCGCAGGTGCCTTACCTGCTCGGCCACATCGGGCGCCAAAAATGCAATTGCACCAGCGAGCACGCCGGCCAAAATCGCCGAAACCGCAACAACCGCCCATCCTTCGCTGATGTTGATGTACCTGCAAAGAATGTCTGCCAGACCGCGTAAAAATATCGCAAGCAATGCGGCCGCGAAAATCAAAAGCAGCACGTCGAAGGTGTAATAAAGCAGGGCCAACAGCAGCACCGTAAGGCAGACGAGGCCGACTGCCAACAGCACCTTTCGTGTGAAGCCGCTTTCGATCGCGGTGTTTTGCATTGATTCAAATTATGCGTCTGTCGATCAGAAGCTCTGCATTCAGGATCGCCGAACCGGCCGCACCGCGAACCGTGTTGTGACTCAGTGATACGAAGCGGTAATCGAACACCGTGTCCGGAAAAACACGTCCAACGGTGATGGTCATCCCGTCGCCGGCGTCGCGGTCGACGCGAGGTTGCGGGCGGTTTGGCTCGTCCATTACCTCGATAAAAGTTTTAGGAGATGAATGAAGACCGAGCGAAGGAAATTCTTTCATTGCCGTGACGAGGTCTTCAAGCGTTGCCTGCTCTTTCAGATTTACCCGAACGGAGCAAGTGTGGCCGTCCAGCACATTCACTCTAAAGCACTGTGCGGAAACAGAAAAATCCGCCTTTTGGATTGCACCGTCGGCAAATGTGCCCAGGATCTTCTGGGCCTCGGTCTCAACCTTCGGCTCTTCGCCGGCAATGTATGGCACAACGTTGTCGACGATATCCATCGAGGAAACACCGGGATAACCCGCACCCGAAACGGCCTGCATGGTCGTCACAATGGCTGATTCGACACCGAATTTTCTGTGTATAGCAGCGAGCGGCGGAGCAAAGCTGACGACCGCGCAGTTTGGGTTGGTAACGATAAAGCCTTTACTGAAACCGCGCTTCTGACGCTGTACGTCAATCAAATCGAGATGCTCCGCATTGATCTCCGCAATCAACAATGGCACGTCCTCGTCCATTCGATAGCTGGACGAATTGCTGATTACAGGATAACCCGCTCGGGCAAAGGCCTCCTCGGTTTCACGTGCCACTGACGAGGGCAGGCTTGAAAAAACCAGATCGCAATCGAGCGGCGGCTCGATCGGTTGAACCGTGATGTCTCTAACGCTCTCCGGAATCGCCCCGTTAAGCTTCCACGCGCACGCCTCCGCATACGGCTTCCCAGCCGACCGGTCCGACGCAGCAAGAGCCGTCACCTCGAACTGCGGATGCCCTTCAAGAAGCTGAATAAAACGCTGTCCGACGGTTCCTGTCGCACCAAGAATTCCTACTTTGTATTTTTTCATAAGCGCATGAAAACCCAAAGACTTATAGTCTCATTTTGAGTTCATACTGGCAAAAAATCAGAGCTAGGCAACACCCAACTCCGCATCGTTAGGTCAGCTTTCATTTGCCAAAATCCAAACCCAAATAATGTTATAATATCGAACTATGGCGACGAACCTACAAGAACGCAAAATCGAACTTATTCAATGGCTGTCAGTCATCGACGATGTCGGATTGCTCGAAAAAATCGCGGATTTGAAGGATCAGAGCGTTCGCGACTGGTGGGACGAAATCTCGGCAGCAGAAAGGGATTCCCTTGACAAAGGCATTGCCGACGCCGACTCTGGCAAACTGAAACCTCATTCCGAAGCTCGGTCAATCTATGAAAAATGGTTATAAGATCGTTTGGACCGAGCATGCTCTGGCCGACCTCGGGCAAACATTTTCATACCTTGAGCAGAATTTTTCCGAACATGAAATACGGCGGCTCGCCCACAAGATCGAATCAATTCTCGCTTTGATCGCAACTCAACCGACAATGTATCCCGAATCGTCACCGCGAAAGGGAGTGCGGCGTGCGGTAATTCTAAGACTGAACAGCTTGTACTATCGTGTCACGGATCGACAGATTGAAATACTGTCCTTCTTTTCAAACCGCCAAGACCCGGAGAAGTCGAGGTTCTAGGGCTCTTTGATGGATGCTGCCAATCTCGGGGCGGCAAGGATAACGAAACATTAATTACAAAAGAGATTCCTTCATTCGCCGAACTCCCTCGGTCATCTTCTCTTCAGTATTACAAAAAGAAATACGCAAAAATCCTTTGGCTTCCTGACCGAACGCAACGCCCGGGACGGTGACGACGTGGTTCTGCAGGCACTTTTCCGCGACCTCGAGATCGTCGCCGATCGATCGCACATCCAGCATTGTGTAAAAAGCTCCCTCGGGCGAGGTTGCTTTCAAGCCTAATTCGGTCGCAAATAAATCGACGAGAAACTTGCCGCGTTGTGCATAGACTTCCCTCGCGTACTGTTTAGCGGCTTCGGCCTCCTCGCTCCACGCCAAAAGCGAAGCTTTCTGAGTGATGGTCGACGTGCATACGGTCGTAAATCCGTGCAGGACCTGAATAGCGTTTATCATTTCGGGATCGGCACACGCGGCCCAGCCGAGCCGCCAGCCGGTCATTGAAAGCGACTTCGAAAGGCCGCTGATAATTATCGTCCTTTCGTAAAATTCCGAAGCGGAGTGCGGCCGTTCACCGAAATAGAGATCGCTGTATATTTCATCCGACAGCAGCCAAATGCCGGTGCCATCCAACGCCTCAGCGATTTGGCGGTAATCGTTCGCGGTCATGATCTTGCCGGTCGGATTCGACGGGCTGATTACGACGGCAGCTTTAGTTTTAGGCGTGATCTTGGATCGGAACTCTTCGATGTCGAACGCGAATTCAGTGTCCGCGGGCATCCGATAGTAAACCGGATTGCCCTGTGCGATCCGAGTGCACGCATCATAGGCCGGAAAGCTCGGGTCAGGCAGCAGAACGTCGTCGCCCTCGTCGATGCAGCACATGAAAGCATCGGTCATCGCCTCCTGCGAGCCGCACGTGACTACGACGCCGGTCATCGGCAAATTCAGGTGCGGATACTGTTCTGCAATCTTCGTCCGAAGCGCCGGAATGCCCGGATGCGATGTATATCCATTTTGCTCGTCTCTCGCGATCCGGGCCGCCTCGTCTCGCAGAAACTGCGGCGTCGGCAGATCAGGCTCGCCAAGGCCGAAGTTAATACTGTCGGGCAACGCTCGCTCAAAAAATTGCCGGATCAACGTCGGCTGAAGGCCGCGCATTCTTCGCGGCAATTGAAAAGTGGCTTTCTCGACGGTCGCGTCCATATTATGGTCCGAGCTACCAACTACCTCCTGCAGGCGAATCGGATCCCGTTCCTTTATCCTCAAGGTCCTCTTCGATGTTCTCCCGTATATCGCCGACCTCGACGTTAAACTCGCCCTCGGCCTGGGTGGTCGGATCGGCCGTCAGCACACCTCCAAGCGTTTCGATCTCACCGATTATCTTTTGCCCAAGACCTGAAATTTTGTCCAACAGACCGTGGTCGTTCGTTTCCGATGTTTCAATTTCTTCCGGTTCCGACATAATGTTATTGCTCCAAACGAATATCTTAGGCGATTTCCGACGCCAAATAAATAAGCTTCATCAGGTTTTACATCCGCGACCATCCGTGTTCGGACTGCGTGAACTGTTCGTCGGTTGCGAGCAGAAATCCGGCGGCGGGAATCGAACATTGAAATCGTCGCACATTTAGGAAGGGTCGCTCGTATTCGAGTAGATTGAACGAATTCTCTTCGCCGCGTTCGCGCACCGATGCCGCGGTGCCTGCCTGAATGATTAGTGCAGAGTATCCGTCGTCCAGTTTATAACGCCGGGCTGAATGCCCGATGTGGCTAACGTGCAGATGCCCGGCCAGAAAAACGTCCGCACCGCTTTCAGTGATCAGCGGCATCGCTTCCCTGGCACGGGAGACAATGTCGTCCTCATCGCGCCCGTCCGGCACATCAAACGGGTGATGCGTAACCACAACTTTCAAAAGCTGGTCTGAAACGCCCGACATTCTGATTCTTATTTTCGCAACCTGCCCGGGGCTGATGCGTCCGCCCTTTATCGTCAACGACCGGGCCGTATTCACGCCGATTACTGCCATCTCGTCGTCGTGAAAGAATGGTTCCAGATCATCACTGACAAAACGTTTGTATTTATCCAGTGGATGCACAAAGCGATCGAACGCGTTGTAGAGCGGCACGTCATGATTCCCCGGTACCACGATTTGCTCCTGGGGCAAACGGTTGAGAAATTCCCGGGCCTGCTCGAACTGCGATTTGCGCGCGCGTTGGGTAAGATCGCCTGAAACCACGATCAAATGCGGCTCCAGCTCCGTGATCTTTTCAACCAGGCGTTCGACCACTATCGGGTCTTCCTTGCCGAAATGAATATCTGAGATGTGGACTA
>CADEEU010000145.1 GCA_902826385.1 uncultured Acidobacteriota bacterium
ACGCGCCTTGTGTAAATTCATCACGCTGCCACGCATACGAGGCAATGCCGCGTGCGAGGTTGGGCGCCGACCAGCTATAGTCGATCAGGTCGCGAGCGACTACAATTTGTCGTCGCGCGTCGTCCTGAGAGGCAAGCACGTCAGCCTTGTCGCCTACGGCATAGGCGGTGAGAATTCCTTGTTTGCCTGGCTGATTTTGCGTGCTGTGGAAATAATAGTGGGATGTAGTGTCCGTCACCATCGAAAAGTTTTCGGCCTTCCAGAATCGTTCATCGAACAGAACGCTGTTTTTGGTTATTCGCGCGTACCCAAGCTTCTCCGCAGCCGCGGCCTGTGCGGTGGGCAGCGGCGGATCGAACTTGATCTTTCGCAAGCTGGGTATCGGTGCGGTGCAGATGCACGCGTCGGCTTTGTATAGATCGGACTGGCCCACGGCGACCGTAACAGTTCCACGGACTTGCACGATTTCGGTGACGCGTTTCTCAAGCTTGATATTTTCCTTGCCGACACGTGCCGCCAGTTCTTCGACAAGTCGCGAGTTGCCGCCCGTCATCTTGTAGTCCATTTCGTTATTGGGACTGGATTCGGCGTACTCGGCCAGAGCGGCAAAGGCGGAAACATTACGAATAGACTCGCCGAAATCCGTGCTGTCCATCAGATCGCGGATGATTAGATCGTCACGCTGAAATCCGATGTTTTCGAGATGTGTCCACCAATCGACCTTGTCGAGATTCGTCTTTTGTAGAGCGGTGAGCTTTTTATAACCGGCGATCATCTCGGCAAACGCCTTTTTTGCCGGTTCGGAAAATTCCCATTTTCCCTTCGGCAGCACCTTGCCGTTCTGCATCAAGCTGTCTTCGAACTGGTGCTTCTGCAGCGGGATCTTGAACTCGCCGCAAAGTGCGTGCAGCCGCTCGTGGCTTTCGCCCACCCACTCGGCACCAAGTTCGCAGATCAGATTCGTGTCTTTGAATGTGTGCGAGAAAACCCGTCCGCCAACGCGACTGCGGCCGTCGAGAATGGTCACTTCCCAGCCGGCGGTCTTTAATTTGTAGGCAGCAGCAAGTCCTGCCAGTCCCGCACCTATGATCACACAGGTTTTAGGCTTACGTTGGGTTAAAACATTTGGGGCGGCAACCGCACCTGCGGTGGTTGCACCGAGGAGTTTGAGAAATTGTCGGCGGCTGGTTCGAGCCATCTCTCAATTAGACCGCAAAGTGAAAGGCGACGCCAGTCTTGACGCCGCCCATCGATGTTTACCTGTACACGCCGTCGATCCGGGCCGGTGGTTTTATGCGGACATGATAGTGCTCGCTGTGATTCGGCTCGAAGCTGGTAAGCCTAAGGTCATCCGTGAAACGAGGATCGTTGAAAAATATGTACTTTGACTGCATGTGGGTTTTGATCATCTGACACTGGACCTTTGCCGCCTCAAAATGAAACAGCTTTGTATAATTGTGCCCTTTCAACTGAAACCAGTCATTAGTGTGCGGCGGCAAAAGAGGCAGCCGGATGTCTACGTCGATACCGGTTTCATGGCTCTTGTGGCCGGAGGGATTTTTACCGGCTAGTTTTGGGGAACATTCGCGAACCCACAGCGGCGGAGCATTCGAAACGCCGATCAAAGCCGCAGCTCTGTACATCATTCCCGTCCATTTGAGCCGGTCCAAAAGCCACGAGGTCGCATAACCGCCGTTGCTTTCGGCATAGTCGCCCGTACTTTGCCAGCCGAGACCTGATTCGCCAAAGACCTTTACCCACGCCGGAGCATTTTGAGCGGCAAGCCATTTGTGCGTTTCACCGTGAAGACTGAGCTTGCCGTCGCCTTTGTCGATTTTCCCGCTTCCCTGAATCATCGATTGGATTAGTTTTATTATCAAAATAAAATCGCTTTCTCTGCCGGTTTTGCAATGATCGACCCGTGTGTACCCGAGTTCCAGCAATCGATCCCTGACCTTTGCCACATCGGCCGGATCGTTCTTTCCGTTCGCACCGACTGAGCCTGACAATATTAACGTCGCCATATTATAAAATACCTCTATTAAATAAACTTAAACGGCAATATCCGGCTCTAAGCGTTTGCTAGACCATTGCCGCGCATACTTCGCTAGATAGGATCGATAAATCAGCTAGAATTTGCGTAGCTTTGATGGAAGAGAGAATTATCAAACGGAGGTAGACCTCACAGAGATGAACGACGCAGATATCATTTCAAAACTGGAATCGCTCGGCTCGGCGGAAAACGTGGCCGGGATGGCACGGTTTGGCATTGTTACGAAAAAAGCGTTCGGCGTCGCGGCCGCAGATTTGAAGGCCCTCGCAAAAGAGGTGAAAAAGAACGCGGACGACCGCCACGCCGTCGCTCTCGAGCTTTGGAAAACAGGAATCCATGACGCCCGGGCGATCGCTTACCTGATCGACGACCCAAAACAGGTCAGTGCAAACCAGATGGACACCTGGGCCCGCGACTTTGACAATTGGGCAATCGTCGACGGCACCTGCGGACATCTCTTCTGCCGCACGTCCGCGGCTTATGAAAAAGTTTACGAGTGGAGCGAACGCAATGAAGAATTCGTCAAGCGAGCCGGAATCGTGCTGATGGCGTGGCTCGCGGTTCATGACAAGAAAGCCGACGACGATAAGATCGCGGAGTTTCTGCCTGTTTTAGAGCGGCACTCCGACGACGAGCGCAACTTCGTAAAAAAGGCCGTGAACTGGTCGCTGCGTCAGATAGGAAAGCGAAGCCTGAAGCTCAACAAACTGGCCGTCGAAACCGCCGAGCGCATCAAACTGCAAAACACGAAACCCGCGCGCTGGATAGCGTCGGACGCCTTGCGCGAGCTGACCGGCGACGCCGTAATAAAGCGGTTGGCGGCGAAACAACGGAAGTGAGAATTTCGGATATCTACCTCTATTCGGCGTTTTTATACCTAGGAGTCTCGCGACTTCATCCCCCAGGAGTACCCGCCAATGAACTCTACAAAATGCCAAAAGTGCGGACTTACTAATTTCGCAACGGATCTCGAATGCAAACGCTGCGGAACGTCGTTCGTTCAAAAAACCCGAAATTCCGGTTCACGGCCTAAGTTTTCGATCATCGCCGTGGTTATGTTTGCGGGTGTTGCGGCGGCGTTCTATTACGTCTTCACGGGCGTTCAGGGCTCGGTGGACAAGGTAAACTCGGTCGAAGCGAACCGCGTCAACGCTCAGCCTGTTCTTCCGCCCGACGCCGGACGCTCGCGCGCAGACTACGACCGCTATCGAAGCCAAACGGTGGCAAACGCCGTCGGTGTGTCTCCGGGGCTTGCCGAACACGCCAACCGGACGCAGCAGACAGATAAGGCCATGGATCAGATGACCAATTCGCGGGCGCAATAGTTAGCCGGTTCGCCAAATAGGCTTCGGACGGGTTAACCTATCGGTTCTCGATATTTGCAAGAACCGTGATCCGTACAATTCTTCCAAACTCAACGATAGGCGTTTTCGGCAGCGGGCAGCTAGGGCGGATGTTCGCGATAGAGGCGCGCAAACTTGGGTATCGCGTGCACACGTTTTCGCCGGAAAGCGATACGCCGACCGGGCAGGTGGCGGACATCGAGACGACGGCGAGTTATGCCGATCTTGATGCCGTTCGTACGTTTGCCCGCTCGGTGGACGTGATAACCTTCGAATTCGAAAACGTCCTTTCCGCGACGGTCGAGGCGGCGGCCGAATCGACGCTGGTGCATCCGCGGGGCGAGATCCTTCACACAACCCAGAACCGTCTTCGCGAAAAGATATTCCTCTCGACCAACGGTTTTCCGGTCACGCCATTTCGTCGCATTAAAGCGATCGACGATCTGTTTCGTGCGGCGGATGAGATCGGCTTGCCCGGAGTACTTAAAACCGCGGGCTTCGGTTACGACGGCAAGGGGCAGGCAAAGATATCTGCGCGTGGTGAGATCGACACTGCCTACGCCGCGATGAACGGGCAGGACGCAGTGCTCGAAGCGTTCGTTTATTTCGAGAAGGAAGTTTCCGTCGTCTGCGCCCGTGGAATCGACGGCGAGTTTACGAGTTATGGCGTGATCGAAAACCGCCATGCGAACCATATCCTCGACGTTTCGTTCGCCCCGGCGATCGTGTCGGAACAGGTTTTTAACGAAGCAACCGAGCTTGCGCGAAATATCGCTGAAACGCTCCGATACGTCGGCACGCTGTGCATTGAGTTTTTCCTCACAAAAGACGAAAAGCTGATCGTCAACGAACTCGCGCCGCGGCCGCATAATTCCGGCCACCTTACTTTCGACGCCTGCGTGACGTCGCAGTTCGAACAACAGGTCCGTGCAGTCTGCGGTCTCTCGCTCGGGTCGAGCGAATTCCACCGCCCGGCCGCGATGGCAAATCTGCTCGGCGATCTATGGAAAAACGGCGAACCCGACTGGGCTGCCGCGCTCCGCGATCCGAATGTCAAACTGCACCTCTACGGCAAAGCCGAACCCAAACCCGGCCGCAAAATGGGGCATCTTACCGCCATGGCCGCATCTGCCGATGTCGCAGCGAAGACTGTGACAGACGCCCGCAACAGGCTTTAAACGTCAAGCATCTTTATTCAGTTGTTTACTGGAAAGTTAGATGATCGTCGTGATGATCTCACGAATGCTTCGGTGCAGTTCGCGGTCGTCGGTAATCGGCGAACAGATGGCGACCTCGGCGGCGTCGACCGGCGAAATTCCTTTTGCGATCATTTGGGCCGCGTATATCAGCAGTCTTGTCGAAACTCCCTCTTCCAGGCCGTGACCACGAAGATTGCGGACCTTCTGGCCTATATTCACCAAATCTTTTGCCGTATTTTCGTCGATCCCGCCTTCTTTAGCGACTATCTCGGCTTCGAGGTCGGCGTTGGGGTAATCAAACTCCATCGCGACGAAGCGTTGGCGGGTAGATTGCTTTAAATCTTTCAGAACGGATTGGTAACCCGGGTTGTAAGAGACGACAAGCATGAAATCTTCCGGCGCCTCGATCACGGTGCCGCGCTTTTCAATCGGCAGGCGGCGGCGGTCGTCGGTTAACGGATGAATGATCACGACCGTGTCCTTGCGGGCCTCGACCACCTCATCCAGATAACATATCGCACCACTGCGGACGGCGGTGGTTAGTGGTCCGTCGTGCCAAACAGTCTCTTCGCCTTCGAGCAGAAAGCGGCCGACAAGATCGGTGGACGAAAGGTCTTCGTGACAGGCAACGGTGATAAGCGGGCGGCCGAGACGATACGCCATATATTCGACAAAGCGCGTTTTCCCGCAGCCGGTCGGGCCTTTCAACATGACGGGCAGCTTTGCCGCATAGGCCGCCTCAAACAGCTCAACCTCTTGATTTACCGGAAGATAGAAGGGTTCGTTCGCGACCTTGTACTTTTCTACTGCGGTTTCCATAAAAAATGATTCTCGCACAAAAACCGTCTTGGGTCGTAAAGCAACCACGCATTTTCGGTGCAAAGATTGTGTTAAGATGTAATTGTTTTCCGGTAAAAATTTAAGTTCTGTGTTCGTAGGGTGACTTCAAGACCATGATCCACTTTATTCAAGCTGCATCTGCCGACGAGGTCGAAAATGCCCGAATGCTGTTCCGGGAATACGAGGCGTGGCTCGGCATCGATCTCTGTTTTCAGGGATTCGACGACGAACTGGCGACGCTGCCGGGCCGATATGCCGCCCCGGACGGAAGGCTGCTGCTTGCATATGCGGACGATAAACTGGTCGGCTGCGTTGCGATGCGGAAAATAGGACGCGGCGCATGCGAGATGAAGCGCCTGTACGTTCGTCCCGAGTTTCGCGGTAGCGGCTACGGCAACAACCTGCTTGAAAAGGTCGTAGACGATGCTCGCCTTATAGGCTACGTAACGATGAAACTCGATACATACCCCACCAACATGGAAAAAGCCGTAAAACTTTACAAGTCTCACGGCTTTTCCGAAATTCCACCCTATTATGACGATCCGCACGAAGGCGTACTCTTCATGGAACTTTCCCTTGTCCCATAGATTCAACGCATCGCTTTTCGCGGCATTTTTTCATCCATCATCGCGGTTTGATACACGAACGCGGCAATTATCGTCGCGGCTTGTTTCATGTCTTCGGCCTGGATGCGGTCGTAGTTGTCCTGGTTTGAGTGGTGAGTGCGGGTGTCGTACTCGATCTCGTCCTGGATGAACTGGAAACCCGGCAAACCGATGCGGTCGAATGATAAGTGATCGGTGCCGCCGGTGTTCGACATCGTCAGGGTTTTTGCTCCGGCGTCGGCAAACGGGGTGAGCCAAGCTTCGAAATATGGGCGGACCGCCGCATTGCCCTGCATGTAAACACCGCGGATCTTGCCAGTGCCGTTGTCCAGATTGTAATAGGCCGAAAGCTTGTCGTAGTTCCCGGTTTTGACCAGCTCGCCCGACTGTCCCTGAGCGGCGGCGGGCTTCATTTCACCGAACTGCTGTTTGACGTATTCGCGCGAGCCATTCAATCCCTGTTCTTCACCGCTCCATAGAGCAACGCGGATAGTGCGGCGTGGTTTAAAGCCCGACGCGATCAGAATGCGGGCAGCTTCCATCGCAACCGCACAGCCGGCAGCGTTGTCGGTCGCACCGGTCGATGAGTGCCACGAATCGAGGTGGCCGCCGAGCATTACTATCTCGTCCTTAAGTTTCGGATCGGTGCCTGGGATCTCGGCTACGGTGTTGTATCCCATCAGATCTTCGTCGTGGTACTGCGTCTGAATATCGACGGTCATCTTCGGCTTGACGCCTTGCTGGACCATGCGGACCAGGCGGTTGTAGTCTTCCGTCGCCATCGTCATCTGCGGCAGCATGCGCGATTCCATGTCCTTGTTATAGGCGGCAAAGCGTCCACGCGGGGCAGGCCCTGCCGGAGCAGGCCCTGCCGGAGCAGGCGCGCCGCTGGAAGGCGGCGGAGCAACCGTCGCTCCAGAAACAAATAATGTACCGCCGCTGCCGACGCGGCTGTTGTCGATCACGACGGCGGCGCCTTCGTCAAACACAAATCCGGCCATTTTCTGCATTACCTGCATCTGCCGCATGCGTTCCTGCTGTTCGGGCGTCGGCTGCTGGTTTTGGCCCGGCTGCGGCTGTGCACGCTGGGCGGCCATTGGGTCGGCGGCCATTTTTGCTAACTCGTCGTCTGTCAGCCGCGTGCCCATTCCGCCGAAATCGGCTTCGAGCTTTCGCGGCTTTGAGACCATGACGATCTTCCCGCGAAGTTGGCCTTTGTATTTTGCAAAATCTTCGTCGCTGTTGATGTCGAGATAAACTACATCGGCCGTCACAGGACCTTTCGTCGAAGGTGACCAGGCTTTCGGATACGCGATCACCGGAATAGTTTGCGGGTCGACTACCTGCGCGTGAAAGCTCTTCAACGACCAGCCGCGGCCGAACGGCCCCCACGGTTCGAGCTTCGCGTTCTGCATTCCCCATTTTGCCATCGTGTCGCGCGTCCATTCGTTCGCCCGCTTCATGTTGGGCGAATTGGTCAAGCGGCCACCGATGACATCGGTCAGATAACTAAGGTGCTGCATTACCTGCGAGCGGTTCATTCCCTCGTCCTTGATCTTGTCGATCACCTCTTTCGGCGCGGAATAGACTTTTGCGGGTGCCGGTGCGGTCGCGGCCGTTCCAACCCCGTTGGTTTGTCCCGTAACAATACCGGTCGATAAAAAAGCGTAAATTAAAAACGAGCCGATGATCCTGCGTTTCAGCATTTGAATTTCTCCTGAAAAATAATTTCCGATTGTGAGTCGCGTGGTTAATTTATACCACGAACCGCTTGAATTTATCTTCCGTTGGCGTTTTTGCGACCTTATGCGTGCTGCCCGCCCTTGGGCTTCTTCGACCGAAGCAAAAAAACAAGAGGTATAACGCAAATGTGAATGATGAGGTAAACACCGATCGCGTCGAGGATGGAATTCATCAGCGATTGCCGCAAAACCTCGCGCCAGAGATAGCCTTGCGCGGCTCCCACGGCCTGAACGGCGTTTAGCCCATGCGTCTGAAGTGTTTGAGCAAGCATGTCCACTGCCTGGGTAAAATTCGAGTTGTGACTGCTCGCGTTGCTGGCAACCGCATTTACATGTACCTGCGAACGCGTCGCTATGATGGTCGAGGTCAGTGCAATTCCGAAGCTTGCACCCATATTGCGTCCGAGATTCAACATTGCGGAAGCGCTGTTGTTTTTGTCAGGCGAAATGCCGTAATAAGCCACGGTATTTACGGTCGTGGCCAGAAATCCGATGCCGATGGCAAAGTAAACCCGGGCAATAACGAGGTCGTTAAATCCGGTGTTGAGATTGATGCCCCATAAATTCCAAACCGCGAGCGCGGAAATGGCCAGGCCGATAAAAATAATTACCCGGATATCGGTTTTGTCGGAAAAATAACCGACGGCCTGAATGACGCCTAACTGACAGATCGTACCCGCAAGGCCTGTCAGCCCAGCGTCCATCGCCGTGTAGTCAAGCAGGGTCTGGGTAAAATAAGGTATCAAAAAGCCGACGCCCGACACCGCGAAACCGACCGCCATAATTACGATGGTTGCACCCGCAAAACCGCGGTCGCTGAGAATAGACAAATCCACCGCCGGGTCTTTTCTCGTCAGCGACCAGTATATGCCCGACGCC
>CADEEU010000146.1:0-3228 GCA_902826385.1 uncultured Acidobacteriota bacterium
GGAAGATTCGAGCGGCAGTAAGACCGGGGTTTTAGCAAGGCCAAAACCGGCAGCAGCTCCTGAACCGCCCCCGAAAGCAGCGATGGCCGTTCCTACGAGTCCTAATCTGCGAACTCCGCAGAAAGCTCCCGACTATCTGCCCCCGTCGCGGCCGGGAACGCCGAATACGATCCCTCACACCAGCATCGGCCAGGCCGTTCCGATCACCGACCCATCGATGGAAGACGTCGAGGAGATGACGAATGTTCGCCAACGGGCCACAGAGCTTTACCGGCTGGAAATTTGGCTGAACGGCGTTCGGCAAAACGTTGTTCCGATCTATGAGAATGAAATCGTAGTAGGACGCGGTTCGAAATCCCGGCCGGTGGATATTACGCTCGCGGGCGATCCGGAGATCAGCCGAAGACATCTTTCGATTGTGACCGATGGAAACGGAAAATACTGGGTCGTAAACGAAGGCCGCAATGCTGCGGCGATAAACAATTTCGAGCTTCCACCGGGCCAGCGCGTAAGCCTTGCACCAGGCGTCAATCTGGCGGTTTGCAGCTATATTTTGAGAGTCCAGCCGCGCTGACCTTATTGTTCAGTCAACTCACGTTCAACCTGCGGCAGAAAACTCCTTCGCAGCCTGTAAACCAAATTCTGCGCGTCGCGAAAGTCGTTTCCGGCGGCCTGCAGGTTTTGACTCACTTGTTGGAGAACCGAGCTTAGACTTGTCCGTTCGGCCTGTAACGCACGGCGCCGATTTTCCTTGATCTCAGGCGTCTGGGTTGAGCCTTCGAAGGCGATGCTGCGGTCAAGGCTTTGAGGATTCAGATCGTTCTCTATCTGGGCCAACCTGGCACGAAACTGTCCTTCTTTTTCGACAAGCTCAACCTGACGTCTTTCCGCAGTCGCCATACGCTGTTCGGCCTGAATCAGCAGCTGCATCCCGAGCACGAGCTTTTGTTGTTTTTCACTCAACGAGATCCCGTCAACCTTGGCGAATTTGTCTACGAACTCCTTAAAGGTCTTGGTCATCGTCTGGACCGATGCCGCAATTCTGTTGACATCGTATGCCATGCTTGTGTTCGGATCGTATGGAATTTGCGGCGGAGGTACGCTTTGGGCGGCGGCGGAAGCAACAAATGCAAAAAGGGAAATTGAAAAAAAGGCGAGCTTTTGTTTCATTGCAGGCAATCCTCTACTTTGATTTTCTGAGTCCGGACGATTTGTAACACGCGGTAAGCGTAAAATTGTTCCAGCAAAGTTAAAGAGTATTGAAAGGGAATTTGCGTTGCCCGATCATGGCGGTTAACTCTGTCAGGGCTTCGAAGGCTTTTCTTTTAATCTCATCGCTGTAAGCGAATCGGTCGGCGTTCGACTCGAAATCGTCTTCATCAAGAACCTCATACCGGCCGTTCTGATCGACTATCAGGTCCAGATCTAGATCTATGTACTCAAGAACATCGCCATCGAACGTCGGCGGCATGTTGATGTTGCAGTAAAAGTTCCGAAAAGCACCGTCAGGTTCGTGAAAGCGGAAGACGTTGTACCAACGGTCGAGCCAGTAGTATTCGTACGACTGAGTTTTGGGACGGATAGTTCCAAGATGCGGGTGGATGATCTCGGACGTAAATGCGCCTACGAAAACGAGCAGCTTGTCGTTACTTTCAACCAACTCCGCATTCCAACTTTTGCGCACAAGACCGTCGAGCCCGAGCGAGTTGATCGTGACTGTTTTCACTCGATCTTTACTCCGATGCCGAACGCACTACCAGCACCGAACACGGTGCGTGATGGACCACGGAATCCGACACCGAGCCGAGCAGCAGCCGTTCCCAGCGGCTGTAGCCGTGTGAGCCGACGACGATCAGATCCGCTTTCCATTCTTCAGCGGTTTCAACGATTCGGCTGTCGGGCGAGCCGAACAAAACGTCCGTCGAAACGCTGCAGCCTCTGCCCTGCATTTTCTCAGCGGTGCCGGCGACGATCTTTGCCGCATTTTCTCTGGCTGTTTTTTCAAGCTCGGCCGTGTCGGGCAGAAAGCCTCCATAGATATCGATCGCCATCGGCAGGGCCATATCGACGACGCTGACTATCTTTACCTCGTCGCCCTCAGCAAGCGTAAATCGCTTTACGGTCTCGATAGCGTCGTCGCTTTGTTTTCCTCCGTCGGTTGCGAATAGTACTTTCATTTCGCTATTTCTCCTTGAAGATTTGTCCTGATCGAAACCTACTCCAAAACCGATCAAAAATCTAGGGAAGGTAATACGTAGTTGAGCTTGTGTCTTTCCGTGTGAACTCGGCGTCGAAAAATCCTGAGAAAATTAAACGCAGAGTACGGTGAGAGGGAGGCGGAGATCGGAGAGAAGATTCCACGTCAAACAACCTCACATAACCTCGATCGTCAGTTTCGGGAGTAACTGAAGCAGGATCGTTTCTTCAGCGTCGGTCAGTCCACCGGTTGCGCGGAAATCTATCTCTCTCCAAAGGTTCTCGACATCCTGGCGTATGTCCCGTCCTTTTTGCGTTAGACAAATCCGGGTCGATCGAGCATCGTCTTCGTATTTTTTGCGAGTAACGAAATCTTTTTCCAGAAGTCCGCCCAAGGTGTTGTTGACCGTCGCGGCGGTTATGTTCAGTCGGGCGGCGAGATCGACCTGGCGAAGGCCGTCGGACTTCCACAGTTCCATCAGCACAAAAATCTGTCCGCCGTGAAGCCCGATCGTCCGGGCCTGTTCTTCGATCAAATTCCTGTGCGCCGTTCCGGCCTTTGCCAACAGGAAACTCACGCTGCTCTCGATGCTTTGCATAAAAATTCGAGCTGACAAAGTTAAACAAGCACCTGTTTAATTTAAGAAATTCGATTCCTAATAAACTTAAATCAGGCTCCTAATATACTTTAGTTAGCTGGCTAATAATTTATCATTAGCGGGCTAACAAATAAACCGGAGCGGGCTAATAAATTTAGATTAGTCGGTGTATTATTTAAGTATGGAAAACACTGCCGTGCTTAAAAAAGGGAGAGATTTGCTGCTTTCGCTGCACAAATTTTTGTTGGATTTTGAACGTTCCGCCTACGAACAATCGAACGGAGAAGTGACGGCGACTCAGTTTCTTAACCTGTTACTTGAAGACCCGGAGTTCGCGTGGCTGCGTAAATTTTCTACCCTGATTGTGGATATCGATGAGATGTTCGCGCAAAAAGACGGCTTCGCCGAGGAAGCCGTCGACATTCACCTTAAG
>CADEEU010000146.1:3238-8657 GCA_902826385.1 uncultured Acidobacteriota bacterium
TGACGACCAGGATTTTGTCGCCAGGTATCAAAAGGGCCTGCAGCAAAACCTGGAAGCTGCCGCCATCCAGGGAGACCTGCGCAAACTTCTTTCATCTTAAACTTTAAGTTAATCCCTGCCGCTTTTCTTCCAATCCGCGAGGAACGCTTCGAGTCCCTTGTCGGTCAGCGGGTGCTTAACCAACTGCTGGATGACCTTAAAAGGTATCGTCGCCACATCGGCCCCGACCAGGGCACAATCCACGATGTGCATCGGATGCCGTATCGACGCCGCCAGGACTTCGGTCTTAAAACCGTAGTTGCCATAGATCTGCACGATGTCCTGGATCAACTGCATTCCGTTCGTTGCAACGTCGTCCAGGCGTCCGATAAAAGGTGAAATATATCTCGCACCGGCTTTTGCAGCGAGGATCGCCTGGGCGGCCGAGAAACAGAGCGTTACGTTTACGCCCGTGCCTTCATTGGTCAAAACGCGAGTCGCCTTTAAACCGTCCAAGGTCAGCGGACATTTGACCACCACGTTCGGAGCGATCTTTGCCAGCTCGCGTCCCTGTTCGAGCATTCCCGCGGTGTCGAGCGCGGTTACCTCGGCCGAAACGTCGCCTTTAACGATCGAGCAGATCTTCGCGATGTGTTCCTTGAAATCGACGTCACCTTCTTTTGCGACAAGCGTAGGGTTGGTGGTGACGCCGTCGATCATCCCCAGCTCGTTTGCCTCGCGAATCTCGTCCAAATTAGCGGTATCGATAAAAAATTTCATAGTTTCTCCGTGTTGATCGGCCTACTTGCGCGGAACCAGAAATAGGATCAGGTTTATCCCGAGGGTGACTAGTCCGATAATTGCAAAAGTCTTGTTTTTAGAATTTCGTACTGTATAAATCCCGACGGCTGCACCGGCTACCAAAAGCAGTAGCCACATCAGAAAATTTGCGGACAGCAAATAGTCGGTCAACGAATAGACGTAGGTTTTTTCGAGATAAAGCCACTGCCACCAGTTGTGAGCAAGCGCGAGCACGACAGGGACTGTCTCAACAGCACTTGTCGTTCGCGAGACCGAAACATTCTCTTCGCTCGTTTCCGTCCGCGTTTCAGTTTTCTGCCTGGCTGCTGCATCCGAGATAACGACGGTCTCTTCCGAAACACGTTCAGTCAACGGAGCGTGTTGCGCGGGCGATCCGGCGGTCGGACGCATCGTCGGGATCGTTGCCGTCGCCGATTGCGGCGCGAACGCCAATCTGGTTCCGTCTTCGAGACAGAATTCGAGCATGTTGTCGAAATAATCGGCGTTGCACTTTGGGCAGCGTTTCATTTACAAATCAGTATTCTTGACGCGGGGCTCGCACTAGCTTACTTCACGCTATTTCTCAGCAATCCGATACCTTCGATTTCTACTTCGCACACATCGCCTGAACTGAGCTTTGAAACTCCCGAAGGCGTACCGGTGGCGATCAGGTCACCGGGCAGCAGCGTCATCATGTTTGAAATGTATCGTATCAAAAAGTCCACCGGGAAGACCATTTCCGATGTCCTGCCATCCTGCATGACAATGCCGTTGACGCGGCAGACAACTCGTATGTCCGAAACATCCGCGTCCTTTTCTATCGCGGGACCGACCGGACAAAACGTATCGAATGATTTCGCTCTCGCAAACTGGCCGTCACGCCGTTGAAGATCGCGTGCCGTTACGTCGTTCAAACAAGTAAAGCCTGCGATATAGTTGAACGGATTTTCGTCATCGGACAAATCCTTGCACATATGTCCGATAACCACACCAAGCTCGGCTTCGTGCTCGACCTGATCGGATTGCGGCGGCAGTATTATCGGCTGATCATGCATGATGACGGCCGACGGCGCCTTCAAAAATAGCATCGGCTCTTTCGGCACTTCGTTGCCTAGTTCGGCGGCGTGTTCGGCATAATTTCGTCCGACGCAGACAATCTTTGACGGACGAAAATCCTTATTGATCTCGACTTTCATAGCACTGAATGAATGTAATTTTCAGCGGTTGCTTTTTAAGACTGTAAGGTCAGTACAAATAAATGTCGAGCCGGGGGTGGGACCAAAACTTCGGCTTGAAAAAAGTTTAAAAAAACATTGACAAACACTAGGCCGATACGCTATTCTCTTCTTACTGAACGCGAACAGTAACAGAAAGCGGCATAAGTTTTGCTTTCGGCCCGTTGGCCGCCATACAGGGAAATCCGACGTGGAAATTATCTGATGGGAATACGGACGGTGGGAACACTTTTGAGAGTCTCGTCGGCACTTGCTCTTGACTCGATACAAGGTAGCTAGAAAAGATAGAAGGTCTGTTGCCGGCATGCAGCAGGCCTTTTCTTTTTATTTGACGCACCGGCTTCTAAATTTTGCCTAAGCAGAATTTTTATCAAGGCTCCGGTCCGAACGGTTTGCCGGTTTCGCTTTCCGATACCATATTTTCTTCGACGCTTCCGCCCTCATCCGACTTCGGTACCGTTTCGCTTACGACCTCGCTCGCTTCGCTGACGTTTCCGAACTTGTCCGTCGCAACAATGTAGTAGAAATATGTCTTGCCCGGCTCGACCGTCGTGTCCTGGTACGTATTGGTGTCGATCCCTTGCGGAGTCAGCAGCAGCCATGAGCTCTTATCCGTACCTGCCTCTTCAGAGCGGTATATTTTGTAACCGACGACATCGCGTTCCGGATTGGGCGGAAAGAAGATCGAGATCGATTTCGGCGCGGCCCCGATCGTGATCGACACAGGAGGGCCAGGGTTGAAGGTATCTTTCGGCGTTACCTGGATTATGTTCGACTCGGTGCTTTCTGTAGGCGTGTCGCCGGTCCCGGCCGACACTGCACGTACGAAATAAAAGTATTCCTTATCGAATTCGAAGGTGCTGTCGGCATAGGACGCTTCGGTCACCAGCGTTTTATTAATAAGTGCCCCGGCCTGTGTTGGCGACGCGGACCTATATACGTTGTAACCGGCAAGGTTGACCGGCGTCGTTCCGTCCGCGTTAGCGGTCGGGGCAGTCCAGCTTAACTCTATTGCGTCCTGCGTCACGCTTGCCGAGAGCCCGGTTGGTCCTGCCGAAACTTTACTTTCCGGCTCGATCGCGACGATGTTTGAGAACGGAGCCCTTTGTCCCGACGCGTTAACGAATCTGACCGCGTAACGCAAACGCGACGGCTGGCCCGCGAACTGAAGAGTGTCCGTATATGAAAGCGTTTTGAGATTAAAGTCGTCATCGCCGACCGGCAGTGAACCGATCAACACGCTTCGGGACGCGAATTGTTCTTCCGAAAGATTTGAGGGCGACGTCAGCCGTTCTGCCAGTCGGTATACATCGACCGTTTTGATATGACGCACATCGTTCGCCGCGGCATTTTTCTCTGGCATTTTCCACGACAAGATAATGCGGTTACCCCGCTGAAAGCCGCTGATCTCGGCCCGTTGAAACACTTTCGGCTCAGGCGGAAGCGGCGGTTTTCGTTTGCCGCAGGAAATTCCCGCGATTGTTATAAGGGCAAGCAGGCATATAAAGACAATCGGCGTGCGTACCGAAGCTAATGCGTTCACTGAAGTTCGGCACGGCCGACGTTTGAAAAGCATTGAGAGATTACCTATAGAACGTACTGCCTGAGGTTTTGATCCTGAACAAGTCCGCCGAGACGATTCGTAACATAAACCTCGTCTATTACCTGAAGTTTTTCTTCGAGCTCGTTTCCGAGAAAGCTTATTTCTTCAAGCAATTTCTCAAGTAGTGTATGAAGCCTTCGGGCGCCGATGTTTTCAGTCGTCTTGTTTATCTCCGCCGTCATGTCGGCAAGTTTCGAGATAGCGTCATCGGTAAATTCCAACTGGACGCCTTCCGTTTGCAACAGCGCCTGGTACTGCTTAATCAGCGAATTTTTCGGCTGCGTGAGAATTCGCTTTAAGTCTTCTACCGTAAGTGACTCGAGCTCGACGCGAATCGGAAATCTTCCCTGAAGCTCCGGTATCAGGTCCGAGGGTTTCGACACATGAAATGCACCGGCGGCGATGAACAAGATGTGCTCGGTGTTCACCATTCCATACTTTGTGTTAACGTTCGTTCCTTCGACTATCGGCAGCAGGTCGCGCTGAACTCCTTCACGCGATACATCGGGGTTGCCGCCCGATTCGCGGCCGGCAATCTTGTCGATCTCATCGAGGAAAATGATGCCCGAGTTTTCCGCTTTTTTTATCGCGGACCGGACGATCTGGTCCATATCGACCAGGCTCTCCTGCTCATCGCGCAGCAACGCGGCCCTTGCGTCGATCAGCTTCATCCGCCGCCGCACAGTTTTTGCGGGGAACAGATTGCCAAACATGTCTTTAAGATTGACACCCATTTCTTCCATGCCCTGGCCGCCGACAAAATCTATTGTCGTGTTGCCGCGTTCCTGGGTGTCTATCTCGATCATTCTTTCATCCAGATTGCCGCGCTTTAGCTGTTCGCGTAGCTTTTCGCGCGTGCGTCGGTGGGATGATTCGGCCTGGCTTGTTTCATCCTCGCCCGGTGTGGCCGATTGAAATCCGATACTGACCGGCGGCAGAAGAATATCAAGCAGCTTTTCTTCGGCGTTGTCTTCGGCCAGCGTTCGGACCTCTTCGTACGCGGAATGCTTCGACATTTCGACAGCGATCTCGGTCAGTTCGCGGATCATGCTTTCAACATCACGCCCCACGTAGCCGACCTCGGTAAATTTCGAAGCTTCGATCTTGATGAACGGCGAATCGGCGATTCTGGCTAGCCGACGGGCGATCTCCGTCTTGCCAACGCCGGTGGAACCGATCATCAGAATATTTTTCGGCAGCACGTCGCGGGCCATTTCTTCCAGGAGCTTTTGCCTGCGAATACGATTGCGCAATGCGACCGCGACCGCACGTTTGGCGGCGGACTGACCGACGACATATCTGTCTAGTTCCTCGACAATTTGCCGTGGCGTCAGTTCGTCGAGTTTCGGTTTTGCGGCGGTCGTTTCGCCGCCGAGATAAATGGCCATTGGTTTTTTCGTTCAGAGTTCAGGCTTAGCTTGCCTCTTCTTTAATACGCTTCTTAGAAAAACTGCGAAGAACAAGCTAAAGCTTGAACTCTGAACTCTTGAGCTTTAAAGCTCCTCAACTGTTAACTCCGAATTTGTATAGATGCAGATCTCACCGGCAATTCTAAGAGACTCTTCCGCGATCTCTTTCGCCGAAAGTTTTGTGTGCTTCATTAACGCTCGTGCGGCCGACAGGGCATACATGCTTCCCGAGCCGACCGACAACAGCCCGTCATCCGATGAGATAACGTCGCCCTTGCCCGATATCAGGAACGCGTCATTTTTGTCCGCTACGATAAGCAAGGCTTCCAGATGTCTGAGATATTTGTCCGTGCGCCAGTCTTACTCAGTTCGATCGCGGCCCGTTCCAACTG
>CADEEU010000147.1 GCA_902826385.1 uncultured Acidobacteriota bacterium
GGTCGGTGCTCCGTTCATTTTGCCGGAATAGGTGATCATGATCGCCGTGACTTTTTTCGACGAGTCGTACAGAAACTGGGCAGATTCGTCGTCGCCGAACATGAATAGGTCTTGCGGGTCGGATTTATCTTTCGGCTCACCGAGCTTCTTTCTGACATCGTCAGCCATCATGCCGATTCCGATGCCTTTATAAAGGAAGGCCCCGCTCCTGGCTTCAGGACCCTGGGCAGCAGCGGCATCGGCATTTTGCGATGGAACCGGTTTTTGGGCAGACAGGTTCAGAGTCGAAACGATAAGCAAGGCCGAAATGCACGAACAGAAAACGAAGATAGATCGGAATTTTTTTGAAAAAGCTAACGCAGGCGACATAGAAACCTCCAGGAAAGTTTCGTCGTCGATAAGCGAGGATTTCGGCGGCGTTTTTATGTTTCGGGCCGGATTATATATGCAAACCAATTCCTATGCAACACGTTTTCTGCATACAAAATTGAGGCCGGAAACCGACTATTTCGATTCCACGATCGTTTTCAAAGAGGCCAGCCCGTCGTCGAAGTCCTTACCAACCTCCTTGTCCATATCGACAAGCAGCATGAACAAATTCATCGGTCGCGGCATCGAGCCGGTGAAGCCCCACTTAACTTTAGTTTGATTCGCCGCAACTTGCTCAAGGGTCATGTACGCATCGGATTTCGATTCGAACGGCTGTTTAAAACGAAGTTCTGTATCGATCCGCGAATCGGGCGTCAGCTTTTTGATCTCCTGTTCGCCCTCGCCGACCTCTGGCGATTCTCCCTTCCAATAAGAAACAAAACCGACCTCGCCATCCGTTCCGCGAAATTCCTGCTTCATCGTAGGCTCTTTTTTGTGCCACGGCCCCCACTGGTTCTGATTTTTCAAGAATCTGGCGTACGTGTATATCTCGTTCGCGGGCTTGTTGATCGTTATCTCGCGTTCGACGCGAAAGTCGGTCGGCAAAACGAAAACGAGCACGGCGATAGTCGCAATCAGCAGAACAACGACGGCGAACAAACCGATTAGAATTTTCTTTAGCATTCTCAGAACTCCTTGCAGGTGGGAAATCTGCCACGAAAGATTTTGTTATGAGCCGTAAATGTAATCGAAAACCACGAATTTTCAAAGAGAAAAATCGCAATTATTTTTTCGCCAAAAAATTATTAGGTTCGACGTCTGCCTGCTTGAGAATTGCTCTGAGAGTGCCTTCCGGCATTTCTCCGGTGTGATTTGGAATTGTAGTGTAGCGATTTGTGAGCGAATTCCACCATATTTCGTGGCTGCCAGCCGCTTGTCGATGAAACTCAAACCCGAAACCTTTAGAATTTTAACAATATCTCGATAGCGAAATCCCGAAAGTCGTCCCATATCAGATTCCCACGACAAGAGGGTAGTCGAAGCTATCGGCAAAAGAGGAAAGTTCGCCGGTCAGGCCGTCCTGCGATTCAATCAGTTTTTTCGCTACGTCACGAGCGATTTCGATAGTTTCGGCGATCGTTCTACCCTGGGCTACGAGACCCTGAACACTATCCGAAGTCGCGAGGTAAACTCCGTCGGGAAGTTTTTCGATGTGAAGATTTATTACTTTTTCCATATCGCAATTTTACGCAGTCGTTGACAAAGTTTCCATATCCGGCTTCCACCTCAGAACAGGTTTCCTGGCGGCCGCTGCTTCGTCAAGCCGGCCGATACGGGTCGAATGCGGGGCGTCGATTACGAGTTGAGCGTTTTCGTGAGCCTCGCGATCGATGTCCTTCATTGCTTCGACAAACGCGTCGAGGTCCTGGCGGCCGACGGATTCGGTCGGTTCGATAAGCATTGCTCCTTCAACCACAAGCGGGAAGTAGATCGTCATCGGGTGAAAGCCATAATCGATGAGGCGCTTTGCAATGTCGAGTGTGTGCACGCCGGTTCGCGATTGGTTCTTATGCGAAAAGATCGCTTCGTGCATGCAGTCGGAATCGTACGGTTTGTGGAATGTGTCTTTTAATTGTTCTGCGACATAGCGCGCGTTAAGGACGGCAGTTTCGGTCGCTTCTCTCAAGCCTTCAGCGCCGTGAGTGTAGATGTACGACAGGGCCCGGATCATCATTCCGAAGTTGCCGTAGAACGCTTTTACACGGCCGATCGAATTTGGCGCGTCGTAGTCGAGACGGAATGACTCGCCATCTTTAGCAACTCTGGGGACCGGCAAAAATTCCGTCAATTCCGCAGAACAGCAGCAAGGCCCACATCCCGGACCGCCGCCGCCGTGCGGGGTCGAAAATGTTTTGTGCAGGTTGAGATGTATAACGTCGACGCCCATGTCGCCTGGCCGGGCCACGCCGACAAGGGCGTTCATATTTGCGCCGTCCATATAGACCAGACCGCCAGCAGCGTGGATGGTGTCGCAGATCTCTTTGATGTTCGTTTCGAAGATTCCGACCGTGTTCGGGTTGGTCAGCATTAGCCCGGCGACGCCGCCTTCGTCACAGAGCTGTTTCAAATGCTCCATGTCGGTCAGACCTTCGGCGGTAGAGCGAATCGTTTTTACAGTGAACCCCGCGAGAGCAGCCGATGCGGGGTTGGTCCCGTGAGCCGAATCCGGAATGAGCATCACACGTCGTTCTTTCGACGCCTCGCCGTCGCGCCTATCCAAAAACGCGCGTATGAGCATGACGCCTGTCATTTCGCCTTGCGCACCTGCGGCCGGCTGTAGCGATACGCCGGGAAGCCCGGTGATCTCGGCAAGATCGTTCTGGAGCTCGTAGATCAGTTCCAAAGCACCCTGCGACTCTTCTTCGGGCGCCAGCGGATGCAGGTTAGTAAACCCGGCGATCCGCGCGACTTTTTCATTTAGCCGCGAGTTGTATTTCATCGTGCACGACCCGAGCGGGTACATGCCGAGATCGATCGAATAATTCCACGTCGAGATGCGCGTAAAATGACGGATAACGTCGACCTCGGACACCTCCGGCACACCGTCTAGATCGTCGGTCCGCCGCAACTCAGCCGGAATTAGCTCGTCCATCGGCGTTTCGTCGACATCCAATTTCGGCAGCCGATAACCAACACGGCCGATCTGCGATCGTTCAAAGATTAAGCCCTCGTTTTGCGAGGGGTGTTGGGTTACTTTTTTAATGCTCATGGAATAACTTCAAAGCTTTTCTTTCCGTTAATTCGGTAAATGTGAAAGTCGCTATCAATTGTAAAAACCCTTCGTAAGTTCAGCCTTTCCGCAGCTACCACCAGGGAAGCGTCAGCGAAATCCATCGGCACGTCGCGATATTTTTCCATCAACGAGGTCATTCTGGAAAGATCGTTAGAGTCCAGATCGAAGATCTGAAGCGAGTCGGATGCCAACAACTTCCAAAGGTTCTTTTGACCTGGCCATCCCTTCAGGCTGCCGAGAAAATACATAGCCTCCGTGACGCAAGCCAGAGTTGTCAACAGGCGCTCATCGGTTTGACGAAAGGTTGATAAACAACGCTGATGATTATTGATTTCCCGCGGCTCGAAGAGAGCAATTAAGACCCCGGCATCAGTCAGAATCATAATCAACACGTAAGCCCATCTTCCTAAATTTTCCTTTCAAAGCTTCGCCGAACACGGATTTGACGCGCTTAGGGCTAGGGTCGGGCAATCTAGCGCTGGCCCCGATGAATTCCTCCCAAGCAGCTTTTCTCCTTTTTTCCGAAACCCTCGAACGCTTTCTTGAAGCACCCTCCTTTATCTTGCGTTCAACCCACACATCAGGAGCCACGCCGGCTTCAGCCGCCTGCTCGGTAAGAAGCGAATAACTCTCGTCTCCAATTTTGATCGTGTGACTCATTCTTAGATTCTATCACGCCTTCGGCAGTCCGTTTTTCGCGACCGCCTCCGCGAGGCTGCAAAACCTGTCCAGCTCCCACAACGTCGTGTAAACGTTTGGCGTGATGCGTATTCCGGTGAACTCTTCGTGCACTATCGGCGTGGTGAAGATGCGATGTTTTGACATCAGATATCCGCCGAGGGCGACCGGGTCGATGCCGTCTATCTTAAAATTTGCAATGGCACACGACTGAGCCGGATCGAACGATGTGTTGAAGCCGACTTTTGGAATATCCTTCAACCGGTTCATCCAATACCGAGACAGATATCGCAAACGTTCTTCTTTTCGTTTGCCGCCGATGGCGTTGTGGAACAGAACGGCCTCTCCGATAGCCAGACGCATTGCAGCCGAATGGGTGCCGATCTCTTCGAACTTTCGTATGTCGTTTTTGTTCTTGTCCTCTGAGGCCATCAACGCCCAGACCTTAGGGATCTTCTCCCTGCGGACGTACAGCATTCCCGTTCCCTTAGGCGCGTACAGCCATTTATGCAGGGAAGTGCCGAAATAATCGCAGCCCAGATCTTCGTGTTTGAAATCGAACTGTGCAAACGAATGAGCTCCGTCGACGATGGTTTCGATGCCTTTGGAACGGGCGTATTCGCAAACTCTTTTCACCGGATTTATCTGGCCGGTGACATTTATCTGATGCGAGATTAAAACGAGCTTGGTTCGCGGCGTGATCGCCTGTTCGTAGGCCCTCGCAATGTCATTGATGTCTTTTGGAGCGATCGGGATCTTTATTAGTTTCAGTTTTAACCCTTCGCGAAGTTCTCGCTGCCGCAGCGTCGTCAGCATACGCGGGTAGTCCTGTGTTGTTGTGACGATCTCGTCGCCCGGTTTGAAATCCATCCCCAGCAGAAGAATTTCCAATGACTCGCTGGCGTTGCGGGTGATCGCTATCTCCTCCGCATCACAGCCGAAGATTTCGGCTAAGCCTGTGCGAATGGTTTCCGACTGCGGCTCAAGCAATTGCCACATCGTATAGGCGGTCGCGTCTTCCTGCTGCCACGTATAACGGACAAAGGCTTCGGTCACGATTCGCGGACTCGGGCTGACTCCGCCGTTGTTCAAATTGACGATTCCACGCGTGACCGAAAAGGCCTGCTGGATCGCAGTCCAATAATCTTCGTTCGCCGCGATCTCAGTTGCCGAGAGATGCTCGACCGCCTTGCCTGCTGCACTAACATCCGCAAACAGCGAGCCGACCGTCGCGGACGACAATGCCATCAGTCCGAGGCCCTTGCCGGCGGCCGAGAGAAACGATCGGCGGTCGATGTCGTTCGTAAACTTTCGCATAGTTAATTCAACTCGGCACGGCGGGGCTCACCAATCAATTCGCGCGAACAGAACCTGCAAACATAAGCTTCCGGATTAAGTAAGCCACGGCAATAAGGGCATTTTTTCAAACCGCGCTCACGTTCCCGACGGGCCACGGCGGCATTCTGAGCGGCTAGCCCAACGCCGATCGTGAAGATGATCAGCATAAAAGGTGCAAGGCAAAGTAAAATTTCGAACGGGCTAAAAATCATCGCCCAAACCGCTTTTTCTTTTACCGCAGACCGTCCACAAGAGCGTCGATCTTTTCGCGTTTCATCGTTTCGGTAACGCAAACGAGAAAATCGTTCGGCCGCTCGGGGTAGTACTTCGACAGTGCAAGGCCGCCAACGATTCCGTGGCCGACCCGCATCTCTTCCAAAATTTCCGCCGCCGCTCGCGGTCCGCGGACGACGAATTCATTAAATGTCGGGGCAGAGAACGCGATCTCGTAACCGTCGAGACTGCCAATTTTCTTCGCGGTATAGGCAGCCTTTTGCGCGTTCTGCTCGGCCACTTCCTGCAGCCCTTTTTTGCCCATGGCTTCCATATAAATGGTCGCGGCCAAGGCGATCAGGCCCTGGTTAGTGCATATATTAGATGTCGCTTTTTCGCGGCGGATATGCTGCTCTCTTGTCGAGAGCGTCAAAACGAATCCGCGATTGCCGTTTTTGTCGTAGGCGATGCCGCACAAACGTCCTGGCATCTGCCGGACGTATTTTTCCTGCGTCGCGAACAGGCCGACATGCGGTCCACCGAAGCTCATCGGTATGCCGAACGATTGCCCTTCGCCGACGACGATGTCCGCGCCGCATTCGCCCGGCGATTTTAGCAATCCGAAAGAGATTGCCTCGGTTACGACAACGATCAGCAACGCGCCTACATTATGCGCGGCTTCGGCCAGGCGTTCCAGGTTCTCAATGCAGCCGAAAAAGTTCGGCGATTGCACGACAAGCGCCGCTGTTTTGTCGTCGAGTGCCGAAAGGTCTGCAAGCCGGCCGGTTTTTTCGTCGAATTCGGCCGCGACAATCTCGAGGTCGCCGTGCTGAGTGTAGGTCTGTGCGACCTGCCGGTATTCGGGGTGCACACTTTCAGCCACGACGATCTTGTCGCGACGTGTGACGCGCTGGGCCATTACATAGGCCTCGGCCATTGCGGTCGAGCCATCGTACATTGAGGCGTTCGCAACTTCCATCCCGGTTAACTGGCAGATCAACGTCTGGAATTCGAAGATGTACTGGAGCGTGCCCTGAGAGATTTCCGGCTGGTACGGCGTGTATGAAGTGAAAAATTCGGAACGCTGGATCAGGTGGTCGACTACCGTCGGCGAATAATGCGAGTAAACCCCGGCACCGAGGAACGAAGGCTTCATCGCCGCCGTATTGCGGGCCGCCATTTCTTCCATCGCAGCGATCACTTCTGGTTCAGCCAGCGGGTCGGTCACGTTCAGCTTTCGTCCGAGCTGAACATCAGCCGGAATCGACCTGAACAGCTCGTTCGAATTAGAAAGCCCGATGGACGCAAGCATTTCCTGGCGTTCCTCGGGCGAATTTGGAATGTATCTCATGTTCGATTCTAGCCCTGACTGGACAAATATTCGTCGTACTCTTCGGCGGAAAGCATCGCGTCGGCCTCGCCGGGATTTTCCATTTTAACTTTCACAAACCACGCATCACCGTATGGATCGTCGTTTACTTTCTCGGGCGTGTCGTTAAGCCCGTCATTTACTTCAACAACCTCGCCGGCGACCGGCGTAAATATTTCGGACACGGCTTTCACCGATTCGACGGAGCCGAACGCTTCGTGCGTTCCGAACTTATCGCCCACTCGCGGCAGGTCAACGTACACCACGTCGCCAAGACTGTGCTGGGCATAATCGGTGATCCCGATGCTTGCGACATCGCCGCTGACTGAAACCCATTCGTGGTCCTTGCTGTATCGTAAATTTTCAGGGATATTTGCCATCTTATTTTTGTGCGGATTGGTTAGTTTGAACTCCTATTTCTTGCGCTTGTAAAAGGGCGTTTCGACAACTGCAGCGTTCAAGAGTTTTCCTCGTACATCGATTTTAATTTCTTGCCCGATATTTGCAAATTCGAACGGCAAGAAAGCGAGGCCGATGTTCTTCTTTAGGAATGGTGCCGGACTGCCGGACGTGACGATACCGACCTTGTTGTCATCGATATAGACATCAAAACCGTCGCGGGCGATTCCGCGTTCGGTCATCTCGAAGCCGACAAGTTTTCGCTCGAACCCTTTCTCCTTTAGTTCGACCAACGCATCTCGCCCGGTGAATTCACCTTTCTGGAGCTTTGTGATCCAGCCCAGGCCTGCTTCGAAAGGCGCAATGTCGTCCGCCAGCTCGTGGCCGTAAAGCGACATCGCCGATTCGAGCCGCAGCGTATTCCGGGCCGCCAAACCCGCCGGCAGAATCCCGTCCGCTTCGCCGAAGCCGCCCGTTTCCAGGAGCTTGTCCCAGAGCTGCACGGCAAATTCGGGGTCCGCATAGATCTCGAATCCGTCCTCGCCGGTATAGCCCGTCCGCGAGATTATCGATTCAACGCCGTCCACATGACCGGTCGTGAACCAGTAGTATTTGATCTCGTCGAGTTTCGTGTCGGTCAGTTTTTGGAGTATCGCAACTGCCCGCGGCCCCTGAACAGCGATCTGGCAGTAGTCGGCCGAGGCGTTCGTCAGCACGATATCGTCGTCCGCTTTGTGCGACGTGATCCAGTCCCAATCCTTTTCAGTTGTTGAAGCGTTGACCACGAGCAGTAATTTCTCGGGCCCGAAACGATAAACGAGAAGATCGTCGACCACGCCGCCTTTTTCGTTCGTCAGCGCGGAATAATGAGCCTGCCCGTCGACGAGCTTGGTAACGTCGTTGGTTGTCAGCCGGTTGACGAACGAAATAGCATCAGTACCTTCGACCCATATCTCGCCCATATGCGAAACGTCGAACAGCCCCGCCGCCGTCCTCGTCCGCACATGCTCCTCGATCACACCCGCCGTATACTGTACCGGCATGTCCCATCCGCCGAAATCGACCATTTTTCCGCCTAATTCGCGGTGCCTTTTGTTTAGCGGAGTTTTCTTTAATTCAGTTTCGGACATCATTTTTGCGTCCATAAAGATATTTCAGGTTCGGCGAGCGGTTAACAAATAAAATCCGGATTTGATTTCGAAATTACAAATGTAAATGAGGCTGTCCTTACGCTCAAGCGCAGAAAACAAAAAGCGGACCTCAATCGTCCGCTTGATAATATTTAAAGCCGGGTCGGTAAAGGTTATTCAGTCCTTTTAGTTTATGCCGGAAGTTTGCCGACGGCCTCGATCATTTTATCACACGAATCGATCGAGTCGATCATCGAACCTTTTTAGATCACATTTGTCTTCTTGTATATTTCCTATTTT
>CADEEU010000148.1 GCA_902826385.1 uncultured Acidobacteriota bacterium
AGCAGCGAGGAGAGCAAAAACAAAGACATTACGATTCATCATAGACGGGTCCTGTTAAGAACCAATTTCAAAGTTTTAGATTTCTCAATCGGAGCGCGTTGACTATTACGGACACGGAACTGAGGGTCATTGCCGCGCTGGCGATCATTGGGCTTAGTAGCAAACCGAAAACCGGATACAGAACACCGGCAGCGATTGGGACGCCGACGAGGTTGTAAATGAATGCGAAGAACAGGTTCTGACGGATGTTCGTCATGGTCGCTTCGCTCAGCTTTTTCGCTCTTAGAATACCGCGTAAATCGCCTTTTAGAAGCGTTATATCAGCGGATTCCATAGCCACGTCGGTTCCGGTCCCCATTGCGATCCCGACTTGGGCTTGAGCAAGTGCTGGTGCATCATTCACGCCGTCACCAGCCATCGCGACTATCTTACCTTGGGCCTGTAATTCTTTGATCTTTTCCGCCTTTTGTTCGGGCAACACGTCAGCGAAGACCTTGTCGATCCCGAGCTTTTTTGCTACGGCGTCGGCCGTAATAGCATTGTCACCCGTCATCATGACGACTTCGATCTTCTGCCGATGCAATTCACTGATCGCATCCTTCGCAGACTCTTTAATCGTGTCTGCGACCCCGACCAGCCCCGCGGCTTTCCCGTCAACGGCTACAAGCATTACTGTTTGCCCTTCGCCTCGAAGCTCATCGGCTTTTCCATCCGCCGGGAAATCAATATTGTTTTCTGTCATCAGCTTCGCATTACCGAGTAACACCTTCTTTCCGTCGATCGATCCCGTTATCCCTTTACCTGTGATGGATTCAAAATCTTCCACCTTAGCAAGCTCGATAGCTTTCTCTTCGGCTCCTTTGATAATCGCCTCCGCAAGCGGATGCTCGCTCGATCTCTCAAGACTGGCTGCTACCCGCAAGATCTCGATTTCGGCAGATTCATTTAACGAGATAACCTTCTGAAGCCGAGGTTTTCCCTCGGTCAAAGTGCCGGTCTTATCAACGACAATCGAATTCACCTTCTCCAAAATTTCCAATGCTTCGGCCTTCTTAACTAATACGCCATGCCGAGCACCGTGTCCGGTCCCAACCATGATCGACATCGGAGTTGCCAAGCCCAGGGCACACGGGCAGGCAATAATTAAAACCGAAACCGCCGCTACCATTGCGTAAGCAAAACTGCCGAAGATCAGCCAGACGGCGAACGCGACAATTGCAACGACAATCACCGCCGGGACAAAATATGCCGAAACGACGTCCACCAGACGCTGGATCGGAGCCCGTGAACGCTGAGCCTCGCCAACCATCCGAACGATTTGTGCGAGCAGCGTGTCGCTGCCGACCTTTTCCGCTTTCATTACAAAGCCGCGTCGGCCATTGATTGTTCCGCCGATAACTTTATCGCCGACTGTCTTTTCGACCGGGATCGATTCACCCGTCACCATCGACTCATCAACCGAAGTATCGCCTTCCAAGATTGAGCCATCGGTCGGAATCTTCTCGTTTGCTTTAACCCTCAAAGTAGCGTCGATCTGCACATCCTTAAGTGCAATCTCGGCTTCAGTTCCATCGTCAAAAACCACAATCGCAGTTTCAGGTGCGAGTCCGAGGAGTTCCTTAATCGCGCTTGAGGTTTGGCTCCTTGCCCGCAATTCCAGCACCTGTCCGAGCAGAACAAGCGTCGTGATAACGGCCGCCGCTTCAAAGTAAGCGGAGATCAAGCCCGTATGCACATTCTGCATCGAGAAGGGAAATAAATCGGGAAGAAAAAGAGCAAAAAGACTGAATAGATATGCGGCCCCCGTGCCGATGGCGATCAGCGTGAACATGTTCGGGCTGACATTCTTGACGGAAGCCCAGGCGCGCTGGAAGAAAGGAAATCCGCCCCAGAGAATAACGGGTGTTGCTAAAGCAAACTGGATCCATAGTGCGACCTTCGGTGCGACGTATTCGTGATAATTCGGCAGCATCTCACCCATCGCCAAAGCAAAAACGGGGAGTGTAAGTACGGCCGAAATCCAAAACCTCCGCTTCATATCGACAAATTCCGGATCGGGCCCATCGTCGAGGGTCATCACCTTCGGTTCAAGAGCCATCCCGCATTTAGGACAGCTTCCGGGGCCGATCTGCACGATTTCTGGGTGCATCGGGCATGTATATTCAACGCCGAGGCTCTCGGCCTCTAGTATTTTTTCTTTTTTCTCGTGGAGAAAGCTCGCCGGATTCTGTTTGAACTTATTCATACAGCCCGTCGAGCAGAAATAATAGGTTTCGCCTTCAAAATCGTATTTTCCCGCCGACGTTTCGGGCGCGACCGTCATTCCGCACACCGGGTCAACAAACTCTCCGCCCGCTGTTGCCTTCATGTCGCCGTGCGGGACGGTTTCTTTTTGTTCGCGTCCGATCTCGACAGGACCGCTCGCGGGCACGCCTTGTGTTTGGGCAATAAATTTCTGCAAGCAGCCCTTAGAGCAAAAATAGTAAGTCTTGCCCTCATGATTAAAAGTTCCTGCTGCCGCGATTGGATCGACCGTCATTCCACATGTCGGATCAATGAATTCGTCTGCCGTAGCGATCTGTTTCTCAGTTCCTGTCATAGCCCCTCCTGGTGGGAAAAAACCTTTTCACACTTGCTCAATTACCGCTGCAACAGCTTGCTGGGCTACTGATCGGAGATAAGAATTTCTGTAGACAGCCAGTCGAACAGAAATAATGGGATTCTCCGTCCTGGTTATAGGTGCCAACGGCGGTTACCGGTGTGACTTGCATTCCGCAAACTGGGTCGATGAATGTTTCAGCCGTGGTTGTTTCGTTTTCCATCATATTTTTATCACTCCTGTCATTAAAAAGTAACGACAGAATATATTCTACAACCTGTCAGCAGGGATCAGGTCAAGCTCTTTTTTTCTGCCTCGCTTACCGACTCGATCAAATGGCAAACTGAATCGCCCGTCGGCATTGAATTCCTCATTTTTGACCAGTCCTGAAGGGCTTTCTCCATTTTCCGTTGGAGTTTCTGCATCTCTCTTATTTTTCGTTGATTCTCCGCAATGCGTCGGACAATAATTTCCCGAACCATCGGACACGGCGTATTCCCTTCTTTCGCCTCTTTCAAAATATCCGCGATCTCGGCGAGCGAAAATCCCAGATTGCCGGCCGCTTTAATAAAACGCACACGCACGGCATCAGACGGTTGGTAAACCTTGTAGTTATTTTGCGTATTGCGGGCGGGTTTTAGTAGACCTATGCGCGTATAGTGCCTAACCGTGTAAAGCGATACATCCGATTGGTTTGCCAGAACTGTTGCAGTCATCATTAGCTTGAGTGGCTCCTCATTATTTACGTTCCAACTCGTCGAGTTTAGCCTTCATCCAGTCGATTTCCTTTTGTTGGTCGATCGTTATCGATTTGCACAGATCCTTGATCTCCTGGTCTCGAAGATTTGGGTTATCACACATGAGGATCGCTCCGGCGTGGTGCGGTATCATTGATTTGAGAAATTGCTTATCCCCGACTACCGTTTGATATCTGATAGAGGCCGTAAACAGAATTAGCAGCAGGACGCTCACACCAGCGATGATAAGATTGGCCTTTTTGTTGTTGTACATGGACCACATTACAAAGATCTCGATCACAATCATCGGAGCGGTCATGAGCCCGGCCATGTAAACCTGGTTTATGTTTGGATATACGTTGGCGAATGAATCAACCATCATATACATGAACACAAACATTGAGATAAACGACAGAACCGCCATCATCGCTAGGTTCACGTACATGCTTTTCATGTTTTTCATGATTTCTGTATGATTCATGTCTTTCATATTTCTCAATCCTCCTATTCCAAATTCAAACGGTTGTTAGCTCAAGACGAAATGCGGAGTATTTCGAGTTCCATTACCACGTGGCGGAAAAAAATGACGTCGGGCACAATAGGCACCACCCGACGTCTTTTTGCTCATTGACCGTATAAACTTCTGGACACCCTTCTAACATGTCCTTATATAGTGTCGAGCAAAAATTGCATTACGCTTTAGGAGTCGGAGACGCAGCAGGAGCCGGGGCACGGCGAGGAGCGCTTGAGTGCCAGTGAACGATCCGCCATTTGCCTTCGCGTTTTTCTAAGACTGCCGTACCAACGCCGCCGCTTTCTACTTTTCTCGTTCCCATCTCAGCAGCGAGACTGTATTTGAATGTCGCCCACGCGGTCTTGCCATCGACCTTTATTTTCATATCAGAAAAGGAGTATTTCGTATTTTTGAATTCCTTTAGTTCCGGTGCAAGATGCGTGTTGCGGTAATCGCTCCAGCCGTAATTGGCGTGTCCGCTTTCGAAGACGGTGACATCGTCGCTGTTGGCCCAGATCTTATCGAGTGCGGCGAGATCGCCTTGTTCGACGGCAAGCGCCTCGCGTGTCATGACGTCCGTCACGGCCTTTACTTCGTCGGTTTGTGCCGAAACAGTCTCGTTGAGGCTAAAGGCGATAGCTCCCGCACCAATCAAAACGGCCAAAGCAGCCATCAACAATTTATTAAAATCTTTTCTCGTCATAATTTCTTCTCCTCATTTTAGGTCTAACAGAAATCCAATGTTTTGCTATGACCATTAACCGTCAAGATACATCCCAATACCGAACAGCGATAAAACAATGGCGTCGTAGGTTAAATGCTGCTGACTCAAGCCGAGCAGCGGACCTCCGGTCAATTCAGTCAACCATGCTCCCAACAGAGCGAGAAACGCCAGGAAGAAAAGGCCTCTGGCCAAGTAATAGGTAAAAGGTGTTGGTCTGATTCACTTATCATCTTTTCTTTTAATTAAGATCCGGCGTACGCGACCCGAACGGCGGAAGATCGGTGCTCTCGCCGAAGTCTTTGTCACTTAAGCCTTCGCGTTCCGCGATGACTCGCTCAGCGCTAGGCCGTCCGAATTTATAAAAGATTGCCGGCGTAACAATTTGGTCGAGCAAAGTCGACGTCAAGATGCCGCCTAAAACGACAACCGCGAGTGGATGCAGGATCTCTTTGCCCGGGGCGTCGGCGGCAAGGATGAAGGGTATTAACGAGAGTCCCGCGGTCAACGCGGTCATCAAGACGGGAACGAGCCTTTCCAATGAACCGCGAACAATCATATGTTCGGTAAAATCCTCGCCCTCCTCTTTCATCAAGTGCAGATAATGCGAGATCATCATGATCCCGTTCCGCGAGGTGATCCCAACCAGCGATACGAATCCGACCATTGTCGCGATCGAAAACACGCCGCCCGAGAGGTGCAATGCCCAGACGGCTCCGATCAACGCTAGGGGGATGTTTATCATCACCTGAAGGGCTACTCGCCAGTCGCCAAAGGCTTTTATCAGGAGAAAAAAGATCGCGACAAGTGAGAAGATCGATAGCAGTGATAAAGTTCTGTTAGCCTCCTGCGACTCCTGAAACTGCCCTCCATATTCGAGGAAGTAGCCGGTCGGCAGTTGTACCTGTGTTGCGACACGGCTTTGAATGTCACTCACGACGGAGCCAAGATCACGTCCGGCTACGTTTGCTCCAATTACAATTCGGCGTTTTGTGTCCTCTCGTAAGATCTGGTTCGGTCCTGGAAAATTCTCAAGGGCGGCCACTGCCGAAATAGGAATTTGGGTTCCCTGAGGCGTATCGATGGTGACATTTTGGAGCGCGTCCAGACTATTGCGAGACGCTTCATCAAAACGAACCACCACGTCATAACGTCGAGCTCCATCAATGGCTTGCGAGACGGTTCGCCCGTTCAATGCCGTTTCCAGCGTTTGTGTAACCTCGCCCGGCTGAAGCCCATATTGCGCCGCCTTGACGCGGTCAACATTAAATCGTACCTGCGGGATCAGCACCTGTCGTTCAACTGAAACGTCCGTTGCCCCTTCGACAGTTTGGATCGTATTACGAATCTCCTCCGCCTTTGAACGCAGTGTAGCCAAATCGTCGCCGAACAACTTGACCGCGATCTGTGCCCTAACACCGGACTGCAAATGATCTAACCGATGAGAGATGGGTTGTCCTACGTTAGAGGTAACTCCGGGAACGACCGCGAGTTTATCTCGGATCGCCGAAAGGAGCTCCTCACGCGAACGGTCCGATTTCTTTAGGTCAACATCGATCTCGGTGTAGTGAACACCCTCGGCATGTTCGTCGAGCTCGGCCCTTCCCGTCCTACGTCCGGTCGAGATAACTTCGGGCACCTCTAAAAGTAGTTTCTCGGAAATTTGGCCGATGCGATTGGATTCAGCCAGAGAAGTACCGGGCTGGGCCTGAACATTGACGGTAAGCGTTCCTTCGTTGAACTCCGGCAAGAATGATGTGCCAACAAACGGGAGCGTCGCCATCGTCAAGATGAACACCAGTGCCACCCCGACGATGACTTTGTAAGGATGACGGAGTGTCCAATTTAGAAGCCGTGTGTCGTATTTCTTTAACCAGCGAACTAGGAAGCTGTCCTGATGTTCCGGAGCGGACGAAGATCGAAACCACCGTTGTATCCTCGAGAAAATAGAGGCACCATTCTCACCTTCGTGATCGATCTCAACCGGACCATCGACCATCTTTGTCTCCTTTCGCCTAAATGTTTGCGGCAACAGATACGACGCTAAGACGGGCGTTAAGGTCAAACTTACGAACAGAGATGCCACGAGTGCCGTAATATACGCGAGGCCCAAGGGAGCGAGCAATCTGCCTTCGACACCCGATAAGGCGAATAGCGGAATAAATACGAGGGCGACGATCACGGTCGCATAAATGATGGATGAGCGGACCTCAAGCGAAGCGTGATAGATAACTTCAATGGAGGGACGCGGATTTTCACGGTTCCGATTCTCGCCGAGTCTACGGAATATATTCTCAATGTCCACGATCGCATCGTCAACCAACTCGCCGATCGCGACTGCCAAGCCGCCGAGGGTCATGGTATTAACACTGATCCCGAAAGCGTAGAGAATAAGAAAGGTTACGATGAAAGAAAGCGGAATCGCCGTGAGTGTAATGAAGGTGGTGCGAAAATTGAGCAAAAACAGAAACAATACGATTGCGACAAGGATCGCACCGTCACGTAATCCTTCGGTAACGTTGCCGATTGAGGCGTTGATAAAATTGGCCTGGCGGAAGAGATTAGGGTTTATCTCAACGTCGGGGGGCAGTGTTTTCTGCAATTCCTTAACCGCTTCGTCGACCTGTTCTGTCAGATCTTGGGTGCTCGCCCCGGGCTGCTTTTGAACGGAAACAATGACGGCGGGCTTTCCGTTCGTTCCGGCCTCGCCCCGCTTTATCTTCGCACCAAACTGCACTTCGGCGACATCACCGAGCCGAATCGGGGTGTTATTGCGGTACGCGACGACAGTTTGTTTTAGCTCGTCGATCGAATAAAACCTGCCGAGGTTCCGAACAAGATACTCCTGCGATTGGGCATCTACAAAGCCACCGGTGGAGTTGATATTCGATTTCTCGAGCGCGACCGACACATCCTCAATGGTGATGGCAAACTGCCTCAGCTTTTCGGGCGAAACAAGCGCCTGATACTGTTTCACGCCTCCGCCGATGGGAATAACCTGAGAAACCCCGGTGATAGTCAATAGCCGAGGACGGATGGTCCAGTCTGCCAAGGTTCGCAGTTCCAAAGGGTCGGTCGTTCCATCCTTGCTCGACACCGCGATCAGCATGATCTCGCCCATTATTGACGAGATGGGAGCGAGAAATGGTGACACTCCTTCCGGCAATTGCTCGCGAGCCTCGGTTATCTTTTCCGAAACGAGCTGCCGGTTTCGATAAATATCCGTTCCCCATTCAAACTCAACGTAAACGATGGACAAGCCGACGCCGCTTACCGATCGAACTCGGGACACGCCCGGGACACCATTCATCACGGTCTCGATCGGAAAAGACACCTGCGTCTCGACCTCTTCGGGTGCAAGGCCATTGGCTTCGGTAAGGACGGTGATCGTCGGTTTATTTAGATCCGGAAAGACATCAACCGGAAGATTTAACGCCACGTAACTGCCCCAGACGAGTAAAAGGGCCGAGATCGCGACGACGATCAACCGGTTCTGAAGAGACCATTTGATAACACCATTTAGCATTTTGAATCAGGTGCGGGGGACTTCTATTTGCTCCACTTCGCCTTCCAGTCGCTCATCATCTTTATCTCGGCTTCTTGAGCTTTGATAATCTGACCGGCGAGCGTTTTGATCTCGGCCTTTTCGCTCTTCTGCAACGCCTCTTTCGCCATCGAAACGGCGCCAACGTGGTGAGGAGTCATCATATCGATAAACGCAAGGTCGAATTCTTTGTCTTTCGAATTTGTAAGCTTTGCCATGTCCATCTTCATGGAATCCATCATGCCCGGCATTTCCATTTTCATGGCGGCCGACTTGCCAGCGAACCACTTCTCTCGCCAGTCTTTCATTTGGCTTATCTCTTTTTCTTGATCTGCGATGATCTGCGCGGCGAACTTCTTGATGTCGGGATTTTGTGTTTTGCCGTCAACCATTTTCGCCATGTCCACGGCTCCCTTGTGATGGGCGGTCATCGTATCGATAAA
>CADEEU010000149.1:0-2875 GCA_902826385.1 uncultured Acidobacteriota bacterium
GGAGAAGAAAAATGAAAGGACTACTCATCGCCGACTAACACGAATCGAACGACCGACTCGCAAAAACCGAAATTTTGGACTGAGCCCCCGCACTTCACAAAGAGGAGAAAAACAATGAAAGGACTACTCATCGCCGACTAACACAGATGCCCGATGCGGCCACACACACAGCAAAAACTTTTTAATCTACGACGGCCTTCCGAAATATGGAGGGTTTCCGTCGTTTCTCCGAACCAAAAGCTGCAAAAACCTGGCCAGCAGTTTTCTAACCGGCGGACTTCTTTGAACTGGAGCTATTCAACCTTCGCAGATTTTCAACCGAGGTCGGAAGTACATCAAGCACGCGCTCGACATCCGCATCGGTATTCAAATGGCCGAAGCTGAACCGGATCGCTCCTCTCGCAAGCTCGTCATCCTTTCCCAGGGCCCTGATCACAGGCGACGGCTCGAGCGATCCGGATGAGCAGGCCGAGCCGGTCGAAACAGCGATTCCCTGCATGTCGAGGTTGATCAACAGGCCTTCACCCTCGATATTGCGAAACGAGATATTTGAAACATTCGGCAGGCGCCGGTCGATGGCACCGTTGACGGAAGAATCGGGGATGTTTTCGAGTACTGCGTTCTCAAACCGGTCCCGCATCGCCGTCAGTCGCAGCGACTCCGTGTCCAGCCGGTCTTTGGCAATTTCACATGCCGTACCAAAGGCCGCTATCAACGGGACGGATTCCGTGCCGCCGCGCACACCGCGCTCCTGGCGTCCGCCGATATTTTGCGAATGCAGGCGAACTCCCCGCCTGACATACAACGCCCCCACGCCTTTCGGTGCGTATATCTTGTGCGCCGAAACCGACAGCAGGTCGCAGCCGATCTCTTCCACGTCGACCGACACTTTCCCTGCGGCCTGCACAGCGTCGGTATGAAACCAGATTTTTTTGCCCTCACCCCGCAGATCGCGGACCATTCGGCCAATCTCGTGAACCGGCTGGATGGTCCCGATCTCATTGTTCGCAAACATTATCGAGATCAGTATCGTCTCGTCCCGGATCGCATTTCGCACGTCTTCAATTCGCACCAATCCATCGTCATAAACCGGCAGATAAGTCACCTCGCAGCCCTGTTTCTGGAGGTCTTCGCAGACGCTTTTTACGGCCGGATGCTCGATGGCCGACGTGATTATGTGCGGAGCGCGGACACCCTTGTCCGCGCTCCGTTCTACCAAGCCGCGAACGGCCAGATTGTTCGCCTCGGTTCCGCCCGAAGTGAAGATAATTTCGTTTGGCCGGGAATTGATCAACCCCGCAACCTGATGCCGAGCCTTATCGACCGCCGCCTTCGCTTCCTGCCCGAAAAAATGAATGCTCGAAGCGTTGCCGAATTTATCGGTCAGATACGCCATCATCGCCGCCAACACATCCGGATCGACCGGCGTCGTCGCGCTATTATCAAGATAAATGCGGCGGAACATAATGCAATTTTACCTTATGTTCCGCCGCATTCCGAAGGATAGAAGATCAGTTATAAAACGTCACTTTCAAAGTTTTCACTGTTCCATCGTTCAAGACGATAGATAGTTGTCGGCACGTTCCCACCCAAGCGGGTTCGGTTTGCCAGTAGATTGGTAAGTACTGTTGAAAAAAGCTGAGACCTTTGCGGAAGGCTAGCGGGCGAACTTGCGCCTTTTGAAATGCCCCGTTTGCTTGTTTTTACATTGCTCAAGGCCGCGATCGTAAGTTAATCTATAACGTTACGAGAGCTCTCAGCATCGAATAGCTGATAAGAGCGAGTAAGGATAACCAGAATGGATTTTACTACCAAAGAAATTTTTAAGCGTTACGCCAGCATATTGGTTGGCAAGCCAATATCGCCGGTGTTCCTGAACATATTGGTCACGAGCGTTTGCGACATGCGCTGTACGCACTGCTTTTTTACCGAAGAGCTGGACGACCGGCCGCGTAAGAAGCTGCAAATGAAGGCCGACGAGATCGGGCGGATTTCGGAGACGCTTGGCGGCAATCTCGGCGTGCTTGTGCTTGCCGGCGGCGAGCCGTTTACGCGAAAAGACCTGCCGCAGATCGTGCGTTCGTTTTATGAGAACAACAAGCTCGATTCGGTTTATCTGATGTCCAATGGGCAGATCCATCAACGTATTTTCTCGGACGTGACTCAGATAATGGAAGAGTGCCCAAATTTGAATGTCACGGTGGCCCTCGGTATCGATGGGATGAAGGACGCTCACGAGAAGATCCGCCGCAAAGAGGGAAGTTGGGACAAAGCAATTCACACTGCCCGAACACTGCAGCAAATGAAGAATGAGCAATTTCCGCAGCTCGACATTCAGACCTGCACGTGCGTGATGCATTCGAATGAAGACACGATCTTCGATTGGTACGACTTTTTGAAGTACGACCTTAAGCCGGACAAGGTCAATATCAACTACATCCGTCCGCCGTCGGCCGATCCAAAGGAACTTGAGTTCGATCACAGACGTTATGCACAGTTGTCGCAGATGATTCTGGACGACACGAAAAATGCGGCGTTGAAAAATAGTTATGGTGGGAAGTCGGGTTTCTTCAAGGCCGCGGTCGATATCTACATGCACGACCTGATCGCCAAAACGAAGGAAGAGAACAAGGCCCAGTTGAAATGCTACGCCGGAAGCGCCGGTGCTGTGATTTATGATAACGGTGTACTTTCGTCGTGCGAGAACAAGGCCGACGTGCTTAACCTTCGCGATTACGACTGGAATTTCCAATCGGCGTGGAACACTGACCTGATGAAGGCCCGCCGAAAAGAAGCCGGTGCCGGATGTTACTGCACGCATGAATCGAATTGCTATTATCCGTCGCTGCCCTTTAATGCCGGCCATTTGGTCAAG
>CADEEU010000149.1:2885-8495 GCA_902826385.1 uncultured Acidobacteriota bacterium
CTTACGCAGACTCACTGGATGCAACAAATCTCAACATTACCGTACTCTTCAGGCTGCCAGACGAGTCTATGATTGAAGACGGAGAAGAAGTTCCGATCGAACACAATCCGTATTTTGTCACGCGAGTCTCGGTGCCGATTGCTGCATGAGCGAAAAGCTGCCCAGGTTGACCGGAGCCGAGTTAATACGGATCCTAAAGCTGATTGGGTTTGAAATCAGAAGGCAAAAGGGAAGCCACTTACATCTTTTCAGAGAGAATGACGGTCGCCGCGTGACGGTTCCGGTTCACAGTGGAAAGACAATTCCGATTGGTACCTTTAAGGCCATTTTGAAAGATGCCGATCTTTCTGCGGAAGAACTTCGTAAGATGATTTGATGTCACCCAATACCCCCAAAATTCTCATAATCTCATCCGACACAGGCTGCGGTCATCGCTCGGCGGCGCAGGCGTTGGCGGAGGGGTTTGAGAAGGTATGGCATGGCGATTCGTCGGTGGTCAGGATTATTAAGGCGGTCGAAGATTCGCACCACATCACAGACAAACTGGTAAATGTTTACAACTGGGTGCTGCGAAACCGCCAGCATTGGATGAAGTATCTCTATTGGGCGGTGAATCGTTTTCGGCCTGAGAAGAGTGAGTTTTTTCTAAAACGCTGCACGGGTTTTTTGAAAGACCAGTTCGAAAAATGGTGTCCGCACGTTGTTGTCAGTGTTCATCCGCTAACCCAGCACATTTTCGCCCGCATGTTGCGCGAGCTTAATCTCAGCTCGCAGATTCCGCTGGTGACGATCGTGACCGACCCATGTTACGGCTTCTGGAAAGGCTGGGCCTGCGACGATGTCTCGCTGTATCTTGTTGCGAACGAGGACGCGCGACAACAGCTCCTGGATTACGGCGTATCCGCCGAGAAGATCAAAATCTCCGGCCTGCCGCTGCATCCAAAATTTCAGGAAGCCGATGACAAGGCCGCGCAGGATGCCCGAAAGGCTTTCGGGCTGGACCCGGACAAGTTCACGGTTTTCGTCAATGCCGGCTGGATCGGCGGCGGCAATATTCCAAAGATATTCAAGGAGCTCGTCGCCGGCGAACTCGACGTCCAGGCGATCTTCCTTGCCGGCAAGAACGAGGAGCTTCGAAAAGAGGCAGAGGAGATAGGCAAACACGCCAAATTCCCGGTAAAGGTCATCGGTTATTCCGATGAGATCGAAAAGCTGATGCATTCAGCAAACGTGATGATCTCAAAGCTCGGCGGACTTACCACTTTCGAGGCACTCGCGTGTCATCTGCCGATAATCGCGGACACGACCACGCCGCCGATGCCGCAGGAAGCCGGTACCGTCAAGATGCTTGCAAAACGCGGGGCGGGGATATTGCTGAATAAAACGACCGACATCGTTCCAACTATTCAATCGCTTGTCGGCAATACGCGGCGATATCGAGAGTTAAAGGCTGCCACCGTGGGTATTGCGATGCCGGGTTCGCGCGACATGATAGTCCGCGAGATTGCCGCCCTTCTTCCTCAAAATGCCGTGTCCGCGGAAGCCTCGCCCGCTTCTGCGGCGGCCTAGTTTCCGACTTTACGACTTGTCAGAACCGGCCTATTTCTTTAACCTTTTCTTTTGATTCGGAAATCCATTTTTAGAATTGGGAGCCACATTTGAGTCTTTTGCTTGAGGGAAAACGTGCGTTCGTTTCCGGCGGAACGCGCGGAATCGGGGCAGCCATTTGCGAGGTTTTTGCACGCGAAGGCGCCGACGTCGCTTTTAATTACAACTCTCGCGACGATCTGGCTGAAGAAGTTAAGGCAAAAATAGAAACGTTCGGCCGCAAGGCGCTTGCCTACAAAGTTTCTGTTACCGACCGTTACGGCATGAAGCACATTTCACGCGAGATCGCCGAAGCGTGGGATGGCATAGACATACTGGTCAACAACGCCGCGGTAAACAAAGGCGACAATTTCGCCACCACTACCGACAAATCATGGGATTGGGTCGTAGATACAAACGTCAACAGCCTGTTCGCCGTAACCAAGCCCTTCTATAAACAGATGATCCGCCGGCGAACGGGAACTATCCTGAATATAACCAGCATCGGCGCTATTCGTGCTCTTCCGACCGCCGTCCACTACGCCACGTCGAAAGCGGCGATGATCGGGTTCACCAAATGCCTTTCCCGCGAAGCCGCTAATTTCGGGATCACCGTCAATGCGATTGCGGCCGGAATATTCGACACCGATCTCGGCAACACGCTTCCCGAACACCTTCTTCAGGCCCATACCAACTGGGTTTCACTGAGACGGCTGGGCGAGCCTTCCGAACTCGCCGAATTCGCCGCGTTCATTGTCAGTTCCCGTAACTCATACATGAATGGTGAAATAATAACCGTCGACGGCGGCACGATCACGTGAGGATGTTTGAAAAGTCGAAATCGAGGTTAAAACTCCGTTAGGAGTTTGATGTTTATAGTATTCGTGAGGCAAATGGAGCCAAGCTCCGTAGGAGCGGCATCGATTCCGTGAATTGGCTTTATGCCGCCCCTAATGGGGCTCTATTTATTTTCTCTCCGCCTGCGTCTATAAACATTTCGCTCCTAACGGAGCTTTTATCGACCTTTCAGACATCCTCGTTTACCTCGAACAGATTTCATTCAATGTTGGGAGCGAAAGGCTGGAAAGTCTTCGTACATTTTTTGAAACTGAAATTGAATTTCAATTCTAACATATTGACAACAAAGAGTTTAGCTTGACATTGAGCTTTCCTGGGAGTAGTCTGACCACGGCGGCGGAAACCGCATTGGAGAAGACTATGGCAAGGAAAGAATTAGTTGAGAACCTTAACAAAGCGCTCAGTCTTGAGCTTGCTGCGGTCATTCAGTACTCGCAGCACAGCTATCTCGTAACGGGACATGAGCGGGAAGTATTTAAGGACTGGTTCCGCGACCAGGCCGAAGAGGCCCAGGACCACGCGGAAACGCTCGGGGATAAGATAGTTGCGCTCGGCGGCATACCGACCGTCGAGCCGGGAACCATCCACCAGTCGGTCGATGTTTCGGAAATGCTGAAACAGGACCTCGAACTCGAACGCGAAGCTCTTAATGTTTATATGGCCGCCTGGGCCGCGTGCGACGACAAAGACCTGCCGCAGAAGTTCTGGCTCGAAGGCCAAATAGCCGATGAGCAGATGCACATCGAGGAATTGGAAAAGCTTACTTCAGAACGAAAAGCGCATGTTAAATCGGAAAAGATAGTTTTGCGTGAAGTCAGCTAAGACCTGTTAGAATCAAATTGAAAGGCCCGGAGAGTCCGGGCTTTTTTATTAACTATAGAATGATTTTAAGCGGCCTTCGAAACAGGGAAGGTCAGCACATTTTGCCAGTGTTCCATGCCGTTTTCTTCAACGTCGCGGCTCTTGACGCGAACACGGGCGGCGGCGATCATTCGATGCAGATCGTCAAGCATTTCAGGTTCTATACGCATCGTTTTTTCGCCGCACCATCCCAGGCCATCGACCCAGCCAGAAAGACGAATGATCGTGTCATCGCCTTCAATCGACATTTCGATACGTTTTTCACCGGATTCAGCCGGCATAAATTTGACCGCTTTGTTGTTCACGTTTTCTTAAAGAGAAATTGAAAATCAATTTCAATAAGGAGTATATCAAAAAAATCGGCCCCGTCAATATGCGAAAGCCGCGCATTAGCTGGGCTAATTTATTTAGTGTCTTTGCCGACGCAGGGACTTCAAAATTTCCGTTGATTGCGGCTATTTTTCCAGTTTATCCTTTGCCCGGTTGATGAAGATCTTGATCATTTCAGTGATCTTTTTGGTCATCTCGTTGCTAATTATCGTTTCGCCGGCCAGACCGGCGAACATATGGAGATCGCGGGCGGATTTGCGGCGGAGTTCGACCATTTGAGAGAAATGCACAAGTGTGACGTTTTTCGCTTTCTCGAGAAAATCGGCCGAGTAACGCAGGAAATTTTGGGTCTCGACCGAGACCGGAAACCATTCGATGCGTTCGTCGTTTTTCTCGGCAAGCTCGACTGCGAATTTCTGGACCATTTGGCCGACGACCGGAATATCGGCCTCGATCTTCCAGTGTGCAACGCCTTTTGCGTCAGTGTGAATGCTGGCAATGCCCGGCATCAGGGCCGCGAAATTACTGGCATCGGCAAAGAACTCCCGAACTTTGTCGATGCTCGTTTTCAGTTCGATATCGTCGCTATAGCCTGCTTTTACGGTGAACATAATCGTCGTGTCAGAACCGACAGCGGTAGCGACCGGATTCTTTACCTGCTTAGGCGCCGAATAACCCCGTCGCTGCCGCTCCCGGTCCTGACTTAAAACACTCCATTAAACAATATCGAATTAAAGAACGGCCTCGTTGTCGATCTAAATAAACCTCGGAAGAACGGGTCCTCCGCAAACAGGATAACATGGCCGCGGCCCATCGATTCATCAATTACATACGAAGTTCCTTTCAAAAGTTCCTCGGTATTTCCTTCCCACACAAAGCCGGAAATCGTGAGCGGCTTTTTGGGTTTTGCGTCAAAGACCAGGGCGTTCGTACCTTCCTTAGAATAGCGGAAAAAGTAGCCGCTTCCGAGTATGACCGGCAGCTCATCCTGATCGATCCCGTAATTTAGATACGTCGTGCGGTCGACGGTTGCTCGCATAATCGAGCCGGGAAGTCCTTCGGGCACCTTATTCAAATTAGCGGACGGCGAAGCGATAGGCGGCAGAGATGGTCCGATGCCGTCGGTGCGATCGGTCTTGAGCTCGTCGGCCGGATCGGGCGTTCGGCGATCGGTCCGCTGAGGCGTGGGCGAAGGCGTCGGGTCTTTCTTGTCTTCAGCAGCTTTGCCCTTTTGCTCATCGTCATCGCTTCCGACGAGCTTGGTCGATGTCAGGGCTACGTCCTTCAATGCGGCAAAAACCGAAGCTCCCCGGACGGTCACTATCGTACCGCCATTCGAAGCAAATTCTTTAAGCGCCGAAACGCCGGCCGCCCCGAACTGGCTGAAATAACGTCCCGGCGATCCGTCGGGCAATATCAGCACGTTGTAATTACGCAGGCCGCCGCCGCGGATATTGGCAAAATTCATCGGCGTGAAAGTTACTCCTTTCTGTTCCAGCGTCCACCAAATCGATCCGTAAGATTCCTGATCGACGCCTTCGTCCGCCGCGATCACGATCTTGGGCGCTTGCAATGAGACCACGGCTTCACCGCCGACGCCGGTGTCGCCTTCTTCAGAATAGCCGTTATTTACGGCTACTACATTCACTCCCATTTCCGCCGCGTACTTCGCGATTGCGTCGTGAATGCTTGACGGATTTCGGGAAACGCGGATAACGAACGTACCGACTTTCCAGTTTCGTCCGCCGGCATTCAATGGCCGCGTTGCGACCGCGACCTTGTTGCCTTCCTGCAAAAGCCGCATCACGAATGCACCGGTCGAATCGGTTTCATACGGCACAATGTAAGCGATAGACGCACGTCCCGAAACGTTTCCGCGTTTTGCGTTTTGAATAAAATCCTCCGAAAACGAGCTGCCCGAAAAAATCCCGGCCTCCTCAGTCCAATAAGCCGTCACGCCGTACGCAGTGCGCT
>CADEEU010000150.1 GCA_902826385.1 uncultured Acidobacteriota bacterium
GTCGTACTTAGTATCGACCTTTTCGATATCGCGAATCTCGGCGGCCCCGGGCAAGCTTCGGTAAGCCAGTGGAACAGTGCCGCGAACGATGACTTCGGCTGATTTGCCGAGGCTCTTCAAAAGCCAGCAAAGCCCCAAAGACGACCCGACACCGTCGCCATCCGGTTTGATGTGGGTCGTAATGCCGAAATTCTGCTTGTTTTCAATTAGCTCGACTACTTGACTTAACACGATTTGGGAAGGATGGGGGATAAAGGCGAAGGGATAAAGTGCAGGGCAGAAACTCTGCTTTTTATCCTTTAGCCTTTATCCTTCGTCCTTCATCTACTCCGTCCTATCCTCAAATTCACCCTTAGCCGTCAGATCGTCGATGATCTGCCCGACCCTTGCGGCATTTTCTTCCGCCGTATCACGCACGAAAAAAAGATGCGGGGCGTGCCGCAAGCTTAAATTCATTGTCACCTGCTGCCGCACGTAAACGGCTGCATGCTGCAAGGCCGTTAAAGCCTTTTTAATCTCGTCCTCGCTGCCATTGACGACAACATACACTTTCGCATCGCGAAGATCGTCGGTGACCTTTACATCGGTCACCGTAACCGCCTGTACCCTTGGATCTTCAAGCTCGAAGCCGACGACTTCTGCAATCTCTTCTTTCAGCGATTCGGCCAATCTTTCAGGGCGCCTCATATCAATCAATCAGTTCGAAAAGGCCTATAATTCCGTAGCCGCGGTCCTTTCGATTATGAATGCCTCGATCTCGTCATTGACCTTTATGTCGTTGAAATTAACCAGGCTGATACCGCATTCGAATCCTTGCTTGACCTCACTTACATCGTCCTTAAAGCGTTTCAACGTAGCTATATCTCCTTCCCAGGTAACAACACTGTCGCGAAGGAGACGCGCCTTGGCTTGACGCCTTATCAAACCGTCCGTCACGCGGCAGCCGGCGATGACGCCGACTTTTGAAACCTTGAAGGTTTCCTGGACAAGGGCCTTTCCGAGAATGACTTCTTTCTCAATTGCATCGAGCATGCCGATCATGGCGGCTTTTATCTCTTCCTCGACCTTGTAAATGATCGAGTGCAGCCGGATATCGACGTCCTCGTGCCGTGCAATATCGGCCACGCGTGCTTCGGGTCGTACGTTAAAGCCGATGATGACCACCGCCGTCTGCGTATTGTCGGCCTGCGTTGCCGAAGCCAGCAGTACGTCCGATTCCGCGATGGCACCGACGCCGGCACGGATAACTCGGACCTTGACCTTTTCGGTCGAAAGTTTTTCGAGCGTTCCCTTAAGAACCTCGACCGAACCCTGCACGTCAGCCTTAAGAATAACGAGCAGCTCCTTGATTTCAGCCAGACCGAGCGATTCGATGCCGCGCTTCGTCGTCTTAAGCATCGCGGCCTGCCGCGCCTGCATCTGCCGCTGTCCGGCGATGGTTTGTGCGCGGTCGATATCTGAAACAACCTGGAAAGTATCGCCCGCCTGCGGCACGCCCTGAAGGCCGAGAATTTCGACAGGCGTCGCTGGGGCCGCGTCGTGAACGTTTTCGCCGCGGTCAGAGAACATCGCCCTGACCTTTCCATAAAACTGCCCGACGATGAACGGGTCGCCAATCTGCAGAGTTCCCTGCTGGACCAAAGCCGTAGCAACCGCACCGCGGCCTTTATCGAGTTTGGCTTCAAGAACAACGCCGGCCGCACGCCGCGTCGGACTTGCCTTCAATTCAAGAATATCGGCCTGAAGTAAAACCGTCTCAAGCAGCGTGTCGAGATTTTCCTGCTTCTTCGCCGAAACCGGCACCATTTCAACGTCGCCGCCCCAGTCGACCGGCTGTAAGCCAAGCCCGGCAAGGCCCTGTTTGACCTTATCCGGATTTGCATCCGGTTTGTCGATCTTGTTGATGGCAACAATGATCGGAACGCCAGCCGCTTTTGAGTGCTCCACAGCCTCGATCGTCTGCGGCATCACTCCGTCGTCCGCCGCGACGACAAGGATTACGATATCCGTCGCCTTGGCCCCGCGGGCACGCATCATTGTGAACGCTTCGTGGCCGGGTGTGTCGAGGAAAACAACGCGTCGCTGTTCGTCTGGATTTTCCGGATTCGGTACATTCACGCTATATGCACCTATGTGCTGCGTAATACCGCCGGCCTCTCCCTCGGCAACGTTGGCCTTGCGAATGGCGTCGAGCAGAGATGTCTTACCGTGATCGACGTGGCCCATGACCGTGATGACCGGCGCACGCGGCAGTTCGACGTCGTCCGAATCGGCAGCGATCAGCTCTTCGAATTCCTGCTCGATCACCATTTCTTCGAACGGAACAAAACTGATGTCGAAACCGAAATCGAAACCCATCTCGATCGCCATTTTCTCGCCAATCGGCTGGTTGAGCGTCGCAAAAATGCCGCGCTTGATAAGAAGCTGTACGATATCGCGCGGCGTAATGCCGAGAGCTTCGGCAAATTCGCGAATGGTAGCGCCTTCGGTTAGACGAACCTGTTTGAGATCGTTGCTCTCGCCGCGGTTTACCTGGTCGAGAACGCGTTCCTCGATCGTTCGAAGACGCGGTTGATCCTGTTCGCGTTCCGCAAACCTGCCCTTGACGTCTTTGCCCTTTCGTCCGCCTGAACGGCCCGGACGGCGGCGGTTGTCCGCAGGCGGCGTATAGGTCATCTGCGGAGCGGCGTTTTCACCCGGCGTTCCGCGCAAATCGGTCCGGCGGCCGCGCGAATCCACGGTCCGGTCGTTTGATAGCTTTCCGGTTTTGGTAGGAGCTTCGCTGACAACGCGTTCGCCCGGCTTGACGCCTTTCTCCAACGCATCTCGGGTAAGTGTAAGCTGCTTGATCTGCGTTCCGGTCGGACGCAGGATTCGCGGGGCGGTTTTGGTTTCGACCGCGACCGGCTCTTCCGCAACCGGCTCATCGACGATCTCGTCCGACAAAATTTCTCCGGCTTCGAGCACATCGTCAAGCTGCTCTTCGGGTACTGCTTCAACGGTTTCTACGACTTTTTTCTGAAGCTTGTAATTTCGAGCTTTTACGGGTGCCGCTTCTTCGACTTCGGTTTCGATGACCGGCTCAACCGATGGTTCGACCGGCTCCGGCATTTCGTCGATTACGGGTTCTTCGCCGTGCTCGATCTCTTCACCCGCAGATGTTTCTTTTTTGGTCGCTTTGATAACCTTGATCGCGCGTTTCGGCGCGACCTCGGTCTTAGGAAAGTATTTAAGGCGGATCTTTTCGGCCAGCTCCACGCTGACCGAATTTGAAGGCACGCTGACATCGGCTCCCTCGCGGCGCAGATCTTCCATGACGCGTTTTGCGTCCTGTTTTAGATCCCGTGCAAGGTCGTAGATCCGAATTTTTTTACCAATAGCCATAAATGATCGTATTGCGATCCGGATCTTTTTAACGATCCGATTTCAAAAAACTGCCCGCGCAAACCGCGAGCCAGGCTGAGACAATAAAAAATTACTTGTCTTCATCGCCGTTTTCTTTTTCAACAGTTTCGCCCGAAGCATCCGTGTCCGATGTTTCGCTCGAAACAGTTTCCACCGCTTCATCGGCGGGTTGATGTAAATCTTCCGCTTCGTCGGGAATTGCCTCACCTGCTCCAGCTTCGCTAGAAGCTTCGGTAACGGCAGCCTCGGACTCTGTCTCGACCGATTCATCGGAAGTGCTTTCCGCCGAGGATGTTTCAGCTTCCAAAACCGGTTCAGAATCCGCAGCCGCGGCTGCGTCACTTTCGCCGGACGCTTCTGCTGAAGTCTCGATCTGTTCGCCTTCGCCGGTCTCGGGTTCGGTAACTTCCTTATTACGAGCTTCAACGATCGCTTTTGCCGATGCGAGTATCGTCTCGGCCTCGTCAAGGCTGACGTCGAGAATATCGACAAGATCGTCGATGCTTGTCGTAGCGAGAGCTTCGACATCGGCAATGCCTTTTTCAGTCAGGGTCTCGGCCTGATTGGTCGAAACCCCTTGAATCGCAGTGATCGGTACGGCTTCGCCGGAAGCCATCATCTTGCCCATCTGGAGCGCGATTTCTTTCTTCAGAACGTCTTCGCTGACGATGTCGATGTCCCAGCCGACCAACCGCGTCGCCAGGCGAACGTTTTGGCCCTTTTTACCAATCGCAAGGCTGAGCTGGTCCTCGCCGACGATGACTTCCATCTTGCGTTTGTTTATGTCGGTGATTCGGACCTGCGAGACCTTTGCCGGCGACAGCGCGTTCGCCGCAAACACCGCCGGCTCGTCCGACCATTCGATGATGTCGATCTTTTCGCCGCGAAGCTCTTTAATGATCGATTGCACGCGGGAGCCCTTCATACCAACGCAGGCTCCAACCGGATCGACATCCTTTTCGTTTGACGTGACCGCGATCTTTGCACGGTCACCCGGCTCGCGAACGGCTGACTTGATCACAACCGTATCATCGTAAATTTCCGGCACTTCCATCTCGAACAATCGCTTGATCAATTCGGCCGAGGCCCTCGAAACCTTAATCTGCTGCCCTTTCTGGTCTTTCGAAACATCGACGATAACGACACGCGTCCTCTCGCCCTGATTCCAAACTTCGCCGCGCGACTGCTCGCGTCGCGGCAAGATTGCTTCGAGATTATTACCGAGGTCGATGATCATGTCGCCGCGTTCGAATCGCTTGACAGTGCCGTTGATCAGCTCGCCTTTGCGGTCGACGTATTCGTCATAGACCTTTTCGCGGATGGCTTCGCGAACTTTCTGTACAAGTATCTGCTTTGCGGTCTGGGCGGCGATGCGGCCCATTTCCTCCTGCGGCAGCGGGATCAAAAGCATATCGCCGAGCTCGATCTCGTCACCCGCCATTTCCTGTGCGTCCGCAAGCGAAAGCTCGGCCGATTCATTTTCTACTTCTTCGACAACGGTCTTTTGGACGGAGATCTCGATCATCCCTTCTTCATTATTCCAATCGACCTGAATACTGTCGCCGGTTTTGTCCTGGGCCTTGAACTGTTTGCGCGCGGCCGCCTTGACCGCGTCCTTCATGGCTTCGATAACCATGTCGCGATCAAGTCCCTGCTCATTGCACAATGCGTCTATGCTCTGTCCGATCGATGATGTCATAACTAACGCTTCTTAAATTCCTGCTCCAGGTCTACCCTCAGATTCGCCTTCACTACTTCGCCGTGGGGAAACCTGATTTCGCCATGTGTTTTTTCGCTCAGCAGGATGTCTTTTCCGTCCACACCCTCTATTTTCCCAACAAAAACCTTTTGCCCATTAACGGCTGACGCCAGTTTTACTTTTACCTTTTGGCCGGCAAACCGCTTAAAATCGGCGACGCTGTAAAGCTCGCGTTCCAGTCCGGGCGACGAAACCTCGAGCAAATAAGTCGACGGTATAAAATCGTCGGCGTCCAGCGTTTCTTCCATACTTCGGGACACTGTCGCACAATCTTCCACGCTCACTCCGCCGGATTTGTCGATAAATACGCGGACCGTCATGTTCCGCTTTGCTCCGACTATTTCGCAGTGGACGAATTCCACCCCGTTCTTTTTTGCCGCCCCGGCCGCTATTTCTCTAATTCTTTCTTCGATCGAGGCGTTTTCCATCGTTTTCAAGCCAAAATAAAAAGTGGGTGCGAAACCCACTAGACTCGTCCTATGACTCGCACGAAACGAGTATTATATCGGATACTTCTCTCTATAAGCAAGCCTAAACTAAACGTTCAGCCTTATTCTTCCCATAATCGAGTCGAGGTCGTCGAATTTCCGCTCTATCGTCTTGAAATTCTTGCCGTTCGGCGACACGGCAAACTCCTCGAGCATGATGATCAATTCCCGCGACTCGCCGAGAAGGCGGTTAGCGTCTTTAGAAAGCTCATGTTGGACATCCGGCGTGTTTGATATGACGCGCTTGGCCTCGGCCGCACCCCAGTGCGTTATCTTGACTACGAGCGGACGCGGCGTCTCGGCAACCCAGCTTTCAGTCAAAAGATGCTGAGAAATATTTTCGATATTGGAAAAAAAGCCTTCCTGCTTCAACAAATCGTTGAGATCGACCTCAACGGTGTCTTTGCCGTCGGTAACCTCATATATCTTGGTTAGGATTTTATGGTAAACGTCCATAACGTTTGACGAAACAGGACTTTTAGGCCTCTGATATGATTCCGCTCTTTTGGAAAGCAAGAAATGCCGCTCCAACAATGCCGGCGTCGCTGCCAAGTGATGCGCGAACGATTCTAGCACGTTCGGCTGGTTCGCGGAACGCCCGTTTTCGAATTTCGGAGTGCATCGCGTCGATGAACAGGTCCCAACCTTCAGCCGCTCCGCCGCCGATCACGATCGCTTCCGGATTCAGTACATTTATCATACCCGCAAGGGCGATGCCGAGATAAACACCGGCCCGCCTAAACACCTCGACGCAAAGGGCATCGCCGTGCTTTCCAAGCTGAAACAGGCCTACCGAGTCGAAATCCGTCATACAGTGGACTTTGGATTCCGGATACTCCCCTTTCAGCTCGTTTGCCATTCGAACGATGGCAGTAGCGGATGAAAACTGTTCAAGGCAGCCGTTGCTGCCGCAACCGCATTTCGGTCCCAGCGGTTCCAAACAGATGTGTCCGATCTCCCCGGCCGTGCCGTCCGGCCCGCGAAGCGGTTTTCCGTCTATGATTATCCCGCCGCCGACCCCGGTACCGAGCGTTACGCAGATAGACGAGTCAAAGCCTTTCGATGCGCCCAGCCACCGCTCTCCCATGGCCGCCGCCGTGGCATCGTTTTCCAACATCACCGCGATGTCAAGTTCTTCCGCGAGCCTATTAACCAGATCGCTGCCTTTCAATTCCGGAAGATTGGGAACGTTAAAGATCTCCCCCTTTTCGGCGTGAATCGGGCCTGGTATCGCGAACACCAGGCTTTTGGGGTCGGTGCCGGTGATTGTGCGACATTCAGCGGCGAGACATCCCACCAACTCGATAATCCTGAGTGCATTAATGTGCCGCGGCGTCTCCGCTTCGACTCTATGGATCAGCTTACCGGCACTATTGACTACTGCTAAACGCAGATTTGTACCGCCAAGATCGCCAGCTAGAACTATGTCGTCCATATTCGATTATGGCTTTTTCGGTCTTTCGGCTTCGGGCACGTTCTTATAAACATCCTCGTATTTTGCATAGCCGTCCTTAATAACGGTTGTCATCAGGTTGTCCTTGTCCACTGTCACCACCTCGAGCAAAACGGCTGGAACTTCTTTTCCGTTTACGTTCTTAAAAGGCGTGGTGGTCAATGGCTCTTTCTTTGCCAGTTTGACGGCCGCATCGACCGCACCGCTTGCAAGAGGAATGATCGCCTTATAGATCGTCATCGTCTGCTTGCCTTCGGCTATATTTTGAAGAGCTTCAAGCCCCGCGTCCTGGCCGGTCACCAAAATCTTGCCCGCCAGTCCCTTTTTTCCCAAAGCCGATATTACGCCGCCCGCCATACCATCGTTCGAGACGACGAAGGCCTGGATATTATCATTGTTCTTTGTCAGGGCGTTTTCGGCGAAATTTAATGCTAATTCAGGTTTCCAGTCGGTGATCGCCTGGTCCGCGACGATCTTTATGTCTCCGCTGTCAACCGCGGCTTTCAAAACCTTTAGCTGCTCTTCCTTCAAGATAGTCGCGTTGTTGTCGGTCGGCGCGCCGTAAACCATCGCGTAATTGCCCTTCGGCACTTTTTGCAACGCGTATTCGGCGATCTTTCGGCCTATGACAGGCACCTGATGCGAAATGTAAAGATCGATCTTGTCGGAATCAATAAGCCGGTCGTAGCTGATAACCGGAACATTCTGCGACTTTGCCTTATCGACCAGAGATGCAGCCTGCGTGGCGTTCTGCGGAGCGATGACAAGAACGTCCACGCCTTGTGTCAAAAGATTGTCTACATCATTTGCCTGCCGGTCAGAGTTGTTGTCTGCCACTGTTATCACACACTCTACATCAATCTTTTTACAGTGTGCCTCGAAGGCATCACGGTCGCGTTGCCATCGTTCTTCCTTCACCGTAGCCATAGAAAACCCGATTTTGGGCTTTTTGTTGGGATCGGACGGCTTGGCATTTGAACCAGAGGTCTGATTTTGATTTCCGCTGCCGCAGGAAGCGGCAAAAATTGCGGCAACTATGAAAACGAGCAAACGCAATCTCATAAGAATTCTCCTTTGAACTTAAGAAGGGACTTCCAAATTAAACCAAAAAAAAGCGTTTACGGCAAAGCAATCTAAAGGCTCGGTCATTTCGGCACAACATAAACCACAAAAACCTAACAATAAAGAAGGTTTTTGCCGCCTTGGCAGAAAAAACTTTAAATTGGAAGTAATGGTGTGATATAAGTATCTTCTAAAGCTAGGCTTACGAGTTATTTTGCATGGCCGCGGGTCAGGTAATCCGTTATCCGGAAATTGTGCTTTTTGTTGACACAAAAGGGACTTTCGTGCAAAAATTTGTTAGCTAGATTGTTCTTTA